>DAOTTW010000150.1:0-1918 GCA_034437615.1 Anaerolineae bacterium
ACCCGAACTGCTGCTGACAGCAGAGAGCGACAGTGGCGAACGTGCGATGTGCGGCGATCAGATCAGCGGCCAGACGATCAACGTCAATGTTGCCTGGCAGCAGGCCCACCCCGGCGATATGTTGCGCTTGATCGTCGATGGCAAGGCCCAGGACGAAACACCCATCGGCACATCGGGGGAGATGCGGTGGTCGCGGGCTGCCGGGGATATGCGCTGGTTCACGGTGGAGATGCGCGACGCAAACGGCGAGATGTGGGCGGTCAGCAACCCCATCTACCTCTAATCAGCTTATTGTGTGGGCTTCCCTGCCTTGAAGATCGCGCTGGCGTCTGACCTGACGGAGACAAAACAGGGCGTTGTCGGCTTTCTGGAACATGGCGACTCGCTGAAGGAGATTATCGAGAAGGCGACGCGGATTGCCGAGCAAAACCTGCACGACTCTGCGACGATGATCGATCCGGCTGCGCTGTCACGGGCTGTGCAAGCGTTACGCGCCGCACAAATCGTGACCGTGTATGTGGCAACGGGCATCGACCAGGGCATCGCAGGCTCGCTGCTCCACCGCCTGCTACAATGTGGCATCCCCAGTCGCATCCTCGCTGATGCCGAGCAGCGGGCACTTCATGCTAGTCAAGGTGTACCAGGTGTGCAGCGACTCAACGATGTGGTAATTGCGCTTGCACGACACAGCGATCATGTATGGCTGCTAGACGTGCTTCCGCAGGTGCGCAACCGAGAAACGTTCGTGATCTTGCTGACCGACATGCTGCATTCCGACCTCTCACAAAGCGCAGACGCGACCTTTGTGGCTGCAACGCGCTCAAGTGGGGCGGTCGTTGGCGACGTGGCAACCTACACAGCCGTCAACACAAGCGCCGATAACACCACACCTGATAGCTTATGTACGCAGCGCGAGGCGATCAGCGCCAACAGTAACGCGCCCACAACCAGCGACTGTGGCACGACGACGACGACTGGCAACATCATCGAATTTGACACCGGCGTTTTTACAACAGGCAGCGCCATGATTACCTTTGCAAGTGCATCAACGCTGACGATTACACAAGACCTGACCATCGACGCATCAGCCGTCAGCAACCCGAACGGCGTGACAGTGAACGCCAACAGCCTGCCGACCCGTGTGTTTGAGATTAGCAACAGCGCGACAGTCACCATCACCAACCTGACGATCACGGGGGGTAACGTCTCTGGCAGCTTTCCCAGCAATACGGGTGGGGGTATTCGTGTTGATGATAGCAGCCTCACACTCAACAACAGCCGCGTCAATGGCAATAGTTCCTCCAACGTTGGGGGTGGCATCTACAGTATTGATGGTAGCGTGACCATCGAAAACGGCAGCACAGTCAGCGCCAACAGCGCAGGGTTAGGCGGCGGCATTTACACCACAGGCATCGATGCGACCGTTTTGATCGACGCGAGCACGATCGGTGGGGCCAATACCATTTCGCCCAGCGTCATAAACCGAAGGCAACACAGGCAACGGCATCTACAATGGTGATGGCATCGTCACCATCCAGAACGGTAGCCGCGTCAGTGGCAACACAATGCCGGGGGCATCACCAGGCGCAGGCATTCGCAACCAAAATACGACTACGGTCGTCATCATTGACAACAGTGTTATTGGTGGCACCAACACTGCAACCACAATTGAAGGCAATCGCGTCCTGGGTAACCAGGGTGGTGGTGGCATCTATAACGTTGGCCCACATTCCGCACTTTTGCCACAGGGTGTTGGTGATTTTTAAAGGGACACGAAAGCCTACAAACGGCTTAAGTTTTGTTTCAAACTGAGAACCTGACACTTTTAGGCAAAGTGCCAGAATGGTTGGTCGAATACCCAATCGGGTAGCCGTCCGAGTGTCAAACGTCGTTTCAGCCAACGACGAGCGGCTTGAAA
>DAOTTW010000151.1:0-7330 GCA_034437615.1 Anaerolineae bacterium
AGTGCCCTGTCCCTACAGGGTCGCAATCATTCACAACAGGTCTGTAGGGACGCGCCACTGGTGCGTCCGCCACACAGGAACAACGAAAAACCAAATACCTACCCCTGAAAAGGTTTGGGGTGAGGGCTAAGCAGTGGCATCAGCCGCCATAATTGGGGTCAGGCATCCTCAAGCGGGCCAATTTCAATCCCATCCACTAGCGGTTCCAGGAAGTCCTCGTATATATCGCGGGCGTCGTCATCATCCGGCGTCTCTACCCATACCGCATACGTCGCGCCGTCACGTGTTGTCGTGTAGATGCGGCCTAGCACCTGCTGACCGTCGCGGGTCGCATTGTATACGAGCACATCCCATTCGTTGTATTGGGCGCTGTAGATGCGCGTCTGGTCGATGGCGATGTCGGCGGCACCCTCTGCTGCATCCCCCGCGAGGATGTTAATCGGCGTCTGGCCATCGAAGCGGCCCAATGCAGCGAAGGTCAGCGGGTCGTTGGGTCGCTGATAGCGCACCCACGCGCTTGTATCGTCGGTTTGCTGCGTCCAGGCGATAGGTACTGAATAATCGACATTGCTCAGGCTTGCCAGCGCGGGCACCAGCACCATACGCCACACGGATGTATCTTCAGCGGCCAACTCAAAGGCATCGTACACCCGTGAATTATCCCGCACGAAGGGGTAGACATCATCGACGGTTGCCTCGCCCGCAGCGGCCTCGGTTGCGAAGCCCAGGCCCAGCAGTAAGCGTGGGTTCGGCTTGGCAAAGGTGACCGCCATACGTCCGATGTGGTTGCCATCCCCGGCTACACGCCGATAGTCAAACTCCAGGGCCGGTTCGCCATCCACTGTCGTCTCGCTATACGCTGAGGTCGGCTCCAGCCGATACAGTTCAACGATTTCATCCGCAATGGCTTCTAGCGATTGCGGTGGCTCCGCAACGGTATAGCCAGACGGGTCGCCCTCCCGCACAAAGTAAACCGAGACGTTGCGCAGGTCGTCGTTGCGTGTGCTGCGCAGCAAGAAATTGCTGTAGTCGTCCGCACGGAAGGCAAAACGCGAAGCGTCCTTTTCGCGCACAGTCGCAAAGCCCAGGCCCGTATCTGTGATGCCACCGCGCAGGCTTGTATCCAGGCCCGTATTATCCAGCGTAACACGCGCCGAGTCGTAATCCGTCGTCCCACCGAAGGCCGTTGCCAAAATGCCGACCTGATACGCGCCGTTCGGGGCAGGCTCAAATGAGAACGTCAGGCCACCCGGCGGCCAGGTGTAGCGATTGCCCAGTTCTTGCGTCACGCGCCCATCTGGGCCGACCAGATAGCGATAAGCGATCACCTCGGAGCCTTCCGGGATGCTGACCACCGCCAGCGCCTCGGTATCCTGCGCTCGGTTGATAACGCGGTCTACGCTGCCCTTCTCGCGGCTAAAGACGATGCTCACCTCATTGAAGTCTGCGCTGCCCGGCTCACGGTAGACCGCATCCATGAACCCCGTTGCCTCAGTGAATTCCAGTAGCTCAAAGTGGGCGTTTTCACCATCAGAGACGAGGTTCAGGGCGGCGTCCCAGATGATGTCTGCATTGGTCACGCCAGGCGTCCAGTCGTTAACCAAGCGGGTTTCGCCGTCAATCTCGCGGGCCTTCAGCACGCGCTCACTGCCCAGGCGGATCGCGCTGCCGTCTGCCTGGATGAGATCGTGAGTCGCATCCACGTAGGATAGGTTGCGGTTGACGATTTCCGCACGCAGGATGACGGGGCGCAGGATACTCGCGGCGCTATCGTCACCCTGAATAACGTTGGTGATGCGCGTTTTCGGTGCAATTGGTGGATGAAAAGCCACATCGAAGCCAGCGCCCGTCCACACCTGCGGCGTCACGGCGTTGTAGTAATTGCGCAGCATCCGGCTCCACCCTGGCAGCGTCGTCTGATCGAAGTAGTCGATGTTGAAGCGCGTGCTGCTATCGGGGAAGTAGATGTTATAGTACGAAACGCGGTCCGTCACGCTAGCGCCACCGTTTCCATAGAGGCGTGCCGCATCCAGGGCATCCAGTACATTTTGCGCCGCTTCGATCAGGGCATCATCGCGGGCGGCCTGTTGCACGCGGCGCATAAAGTTGCCCAGGTCCACCGTGCTGCGCCCACCCAGGAAGTGCGAGTAGGTGTAGGTGTTGCGGCGTGCCTCGCCAAACGTCTGCGCGTAGCGGCTGGGTGCTGCGTTGAAGAGCGCCGCGAACGCTTCGACGGCTTGCGTGACCGGGTCAAAGCGCGTCAGGTCCGTAACGGCATTCGTCAAGAAAACCGAGTCGTCGCCACCCGTCAGCAGCATGTCGCGCTCCACATACGTATCCACCAATTGCCTGCCCAGTATGGACACATCAACGTCTGGCTGTTGGTTGATGGCATTGGTGAACTGCGTCATATCCAGCGCCGGGTCTACCACGATCTCCGGTGATGCCACCGAATAATTGAAGTAATCCGCGACGCCTGCAAAATATTCGATGCTGCTCATGTTGCAGGCATCGTTAATCAGCAGGTCGAAGCGCTCTACATTGACCTCTTGCGTGGCGACCTCAAAAGCGCGGCGCAGTTCCGGCACGGTGATAATTGAGTGGTCGTTGGTATAATCGGTGATGATGCCCTTCCAGCCCGCACCATGACTGGCAAAGGCCACCGCGTAGCGCTCGGCGGGGAAGTGGCGCAAGGCCCACACGAGATATTGCGCCAGGGTTTCGCCGTCTCCGGTGTCTAGCTCGCCTAATCGTTGCAGGGCTGCTGTATCCAGCGTCGGGGGGTGCGTTAGCTCATGATCCATCGACACATCCGGCCCCATCTCGAAGATGCGCGTATCCGTCCAGTCCCCGCTGGCGTCGGTGAACTCCGGGTGACGGTCCAGCATCATCACAATGCGCACATCGTCGTTGCTGCCACCAGCAATCTCAAACTCGTTGAAGTCGTTCATGATGCCCGGCTCAAGGTTGGTATCCCCGCCATAGTAGGCAATCACGGTCCAGTCGGCGGTCTCACGCGGCTCAATCTGCGGGAAGCCTGCTGCTGCGATGGCCTCCGCCGATATATCGTAATTCAGCGCGGCGGTTTCGTCCGTATTCCCTTGCCTGATGACCAGTTCAAACTCACCGCTGCTGCTGCCATCAATCACGCCGTAACGGGTGGCGATAATCGTATACTGGCCTGCTTCTGCGGCAGGAAATTCGATCAGCGAGCTATAGTCGCCGCGTTCGCGGTCGTCGTTTTCTGCGACAATCGCCCCAGCGCCGTCGACAAGGTACAACAGCGTGTCCAGGTCGCCCGAAAGCGGCTGAATATCCACTGTGAGCGCTGTATTATCCTCTGGCACGCTCAAGGGTATCTCGACAAACGGCGTCTGATCGTTGATGCTGCCCGTTACAACCTGTGTATCGCTTTGTGCACCTGTCAGCGCCGGGGTGATACTAAGAAACAATGCCCAGCATAGCCAGATGATGAACTTGAACTGTTCGCGTCTCATAAAGTCCTCTTTCGCCGCTGTGCGCATGAGCGTCTGTGTACTGGACAAAATATAAAACGGGAACAGATGTGTTTCAAGCCATCATCTGCTCCCGTTCATACGAGTTGAGGCCATATTACAGGCCCAAAAGGGCGATTATTACGCCCTTGTTTGTTTCACATTTGTATGGCGCTTGTGCGCGGTCTGTTTAGGGGAAGGGCGGGTCGTCCGGTGTACCGACCGGGCGGGCAGAGCCGAGGCGCTGCACACGGCCCGACGCGATGCCCTCTGCGAAGGTCGCATCCAGCACCATGAACAGGGTCGCCGTCTCAAATGCTTCCGGCGGGAAGTCCAGCTTAGCGTCTGGGTCGCTAGAGGCAATCTCTACAAGTTCGGCAGTGTAGGTGAATGCCGCGCTGCCCATCTCGTTTTCTGGCGCGTCTGCTGGGGTATAGGCCGGGTTGCTCAGCTCGAAGCTCAGCGTCAGGATGTCTTCTTCTTCCTCACGAGAGAACACCAACTGGCCCTCTGCGACGAGTGATGCCTCTAGCAGCGCTTCACCTGCTGCCCAGTCATCTGCAAAATCCTGCGCTATATAGTTGCCTACGCTGCGGGTCGGTTGCTCCACTAGCGACGGAACAGCTTCACCGACGCCGACCAGCGTCAAAGTGTAAGTGTCGCCCTCTTCGGCTGTCAGACTGCCGCTTTCGGCGGTCTGCACGACTGTCACCTGCAAATCGTCCGCCACGCTGATTTCAGCGTCATCTTGCGCGGAGGCGCTCAGGCCCAATACAAACAGCATGAGCAGTGCGGCTAACAAACGAATCTTCGTTATTATCATTGGCTTTTGCCCTTTCGTCATCCACAAAAATCGCTTCTAGCAACCGATACTTCAGGTTGCCTACTGCATGATGTACGAACTATAACACATGCTGCCAGCCTCGTGCATCCAAAAGCCGTAGAAAAGGGCTAAAAATGCCCGTTAACGTTTATCCTCTTTTATGCCCGCCTGTGCAAAGCAGGTTTACGGCTGCATCAGCAGGTTCTCTTTGATGCGGGCCAACGTGCTGTTATCCAGCTTGGCCCGCATCCGCAGGTAGCTTTCCACCGTGCCATATTTGCGCGTGATGTGGTTCAGCGCACGCTGCATGTATTCCGGCTTAGAGATAAGCAGCGGCTGCGTGGCGCTATCCGGCACACCCAACGCCGCCAACTGCCGCCGCACGGTCTCCGCTAGCTTGAAATAATGATCGTAGAAGAGGTTGCTCTGGGTGTAATCGGCAATCACCATCTCCTCAGAGACGCCAAGCAACCGCAGCAACAGCGCCACCGCCAGGCCGGTGCGGTCCTTGCCTGCTGCGCAGTGGATGACCATTGGCAGATTGTCGCTATCCGCGATGCGCTCGAAAATCTGCCGGAATATCTGCGGGTTGTTGTCGATCATCACATCCGTGTATAGCTCCGTCATCAGGTCTTGTGTGGATGCCGGATTGATAAATAGTTGCAGCATCCGTTCCAGGCGGTTTTCCTGCGTTTTCGCGGGCAAATGCACGTATTCTGCACCTGCTGGCAATTCATCGCCCAGTTCGGCCACCTCGTCATCGCTACGCATATCACACACCATCTGAATGCCGAGTTCAGCCAGCGCGCTGGCATCCTTGTCGCTCAGGTTGGCGATGGCCGACGAGCGATACACCAGCCCCCAACGCACGCTCTGACCGTCCTCGGTGGGGTAGCCGCCGATGTCCCGAAAATTCGGGATGCTGATATTGGGGATGGTGCGTTCTGCGCTGCTCAGGGTGCGCGTGCCATCCAGCACGACCTCGAAGAAGTAGCGCATGTCTGGTTCGACATCGCTGATGGTGATCTCATGCACGCCCCCATAGGCCGATACGACGGCTTGTGAGCGCCGAATGGTATCCGGTGAGGTGCCCATATAGACCTGTGCGCTATCGGCATCCTCGGACCAGCGCAGCACAATGGCCCCATCTGTGCGCCGCATCGCCGTCAGGCCCAGCGGTGGCGGGATAATTAACGTTTGCGGATCAACCAATTCGGGGAATTTGCGGCGGGAAAGCAGCGCACCCAGGATACCCGCGCTAGCAGCCACGCTTAACAGGCCGATCAGCAATCGAATCAGGCTTATCATGTCGGTCTACGACTCCATATTTATCGTCAGGTTAGATAGTCAGCGAGAGTGCTCAGGCTGTGCCGCCCTCCGGCGCTTCAAATTTATAGCCGACGCCCCACACCGTTTGTATATACGTGGGCTTGCCCGCATCCGGTTCGATTTTCTCACGTAAACGCCGCACATGCACCGTTACCGTGCTCTCATCACCGTAGAATTCATAGCCCCACACGTTATCAAGTAGTTGCGAGCGCGTAAACACCTGCCGGGGATGGCGCACGAAGAACCACAGTAGGTCGAATTCTTTGGCGGTCAGCGTCACAGGCTGACCCTGCACGCTGACGCTACGGCTGCGCGGGTCCAGCATCAATTTGCCGAACGTCAGCGGTTGCTCGGCTTGTTCTTCCGTCACGGCGCTGCGCCGCAGCACCGCCTTGACGCGGGCCACCAGTTCACGCGGGCTGAAGGGCTTCACGACGTAATCATCCGCGCCGACTTCAAAGCCCGTGATGCGGTCAATTTCATCGGTGCGGGCTGTCAAGAAGATGATCGGCACATCCACGCCCACACTGAGCAGCGCTTCATTATCGGTGTTGCTGCGCAGGCGGCGTGTGATCGCCAAACCGTCGATCCCCGGCAGCATAATATCCAGGATAATCAGCTCTGGTTTGTGCTTATGCAGCAGCGAAAGCGCCTGCGGCCCGGTTTCGGCTTCGATGATCCTGAAGCCTTCGAGTTCCAGATAGCGCCGCACCACCTCGCGGATTGTCTTTTCGTCGTCCACAACCAGGATTAATTGTTGTTTGGCCATGAGCTTGCAGTCGCTACGCTTTGGTGTAAAGTTAAACACATGAACTCGATTATAACAGGCATCTGGCCCAAGCGTCAGGCGAAGGCGAAGGAGAAAATAATCCATGTCCGGTGAACCCCTCGCGACAGTACGCGGTATCCCGCACATTCCCAGCATCACGGCGGTTAATGTGCGCCCTGGCCCCACAACCGCAGGCGACCCCGCATTTCAGGCCCCGGTCGGCATGTCCGGCATGACGATTCTGGAGGTGCAGCCCGACAGCGAAGGCAACGCGCTTAATGGCAAAACCTATCAGTGGTTTCATATCGTGTTTCACGGCGGTGCACGCGGCTGGGTCCGTGATGACCTGCTGAGCATTCAGGGTGATCTGACGCCTTTTGGCTACCCGGACCTGGCAGAATTGACCTTTGCCTTTGCGCTGACGCGGGGCGCAGCCGAACAGCCACAAACACCACCAGAAGCAGAGCAAGAGACGCAGCCACCCCCGACACGCATCCCGGTTGGCGGCCCCACAGGGGACCAACAGCAGATCATGGACGCCAGCAGTGAGGACCGCATCCGGCAGGCAGCTTTCAACATCTCGGCGGCGTTTGAGGGCGGCTATGCCTCGATCAACACGGTGGATCGCGGCATCGTCAGCTACGGCTGGCTGCAATTCACGCTTCAGGGTGGGGCGCTGCATTCGGTGCTCTTGGATTACCTGAACAACAGCCAGAGCGAGACCGCCGAGAAACTGCGTAATTATCTGGCACCCGTCGCCAACCGGGACCCGAACCTGCGCAACGACAGGAACTTCCATAGTTTGCTGCGGCAGGCGGCCACTGAGCCGGAAATGCAGGATGCGCAGGATAAAGCCGCACACAACTACTGGCAAAACATCGTCAATGGCTACATCCGCCACCGCAAGCTGAAGCT
>DAOTTW010000152.1:0-5152 GCA_034437615.1 Anaerolineae bacterium
GCCATAAAATACAGTCGTTTTCGGTAGCGGACGCAGCAAGCCGCGTCCCTACACAGCCGTTTTGGACCGTAGGGACGCCATTCTTGGCGTCCGGGGCGGCGTTAGCCGCCATAAAATACGATCAAACATCAAATACCTACCCCTGTAAAGAGGTGGATTGAGGGGGTGAGGGCCAATTCGCGGGCAAAATATGCCTGCCTGAGTCGTTACCAGTGGCGACACACACAGACTGGCCTGAGTCGTTACGCTGTCATCGCGATTTTTTGTCTCCGTTGCTCTGCTGTATCAGTGCTGCGACGAGGCCCGTCCAGCCCGTTTGATGGCTTGCGCCCAGGCCCGCGCCGTTGTCGCCATGAAAATACTCATGGAATAGCAGCAGATCACGCCAGTTAGGGTCGCTTTGAAAGACTTCCAGGCCGCCGTAGATGGCACGCCTACCGTCGTTATCACGCAGGAAAAGCCGTTCTAGGCGGCGCGAAAGCTCATCTGCGACGGCATCCAGGTTCATCATAACGCCGCTGCCTGTGGGCATCTCCACCTGAAAATCGTCGCCGTAGTAACGGTAGTATTTACGCAACGACTCGATCAGCAGGTAGTTAATCGGGAACCAGATCGGCCCGCGCCAGTTGGAATTGCCACCGAACAAGCCGCTGAGCGACTCCGCAGGCTGATAATTGATGCTAAAGGTGCTGCCATCCAGATGCAGGACGAACGGGTTGGCCTCATGGTATTTGCTGACGGAGCGAATGCCATAGGGCGACAGGAATTCGTTTTCGTCCAGCATGTAGCGCAGCACGGAGCGCATTCGCTGTGGTGTGGGGATGCTGATGATGTGTGCACGGTAGTCGTCTTCAAATGTACACAGCATGTTACCTGTCAGTTGTGGGCGGTTGTTTTGCATCCAATCGACGCTTTGGCGGAAGCGCGGCATCTGCTCCAGGGTTTCATGGCCGATGGTCTCGATGGCAATCAGCGGCATCAGCCCGACCAGTGAGCGCACGCGCAGCGGTTCGGCGCGGCCACCTGGAAGGCGCAGCACATCGTAGAAGAAGCCATCTTGTTCATCCCATAGGCCCGTGCCGAGGTGTGCTTCGTCGCTCATGGCGGCGGCGATTTGCAGGAAGTGCTCGAAGAATTTGATGGCCATGTCTTCGTAAGCGTCGTCATCGGCGGCGAGTTCCAGCGCGATATTCATCATGGTCAGCGAATAGAAGCCCATCCAGCTTGTGCCGTCGCTCTGGTCCAATCTGCCACCTGTGGGCAAGGAGGCGCTGCGGTCGAAGATGCTGATGTTATCTAAGCCCAGGAAGCCGCCCTGAAAGACGTTGTTATCGTCGGCGTCCTTGCGGTTGACCCACCAGGTAAAGTTCAGCAGCATCTTGTTGAACACGCGCTTGAGGAAAGTCTGATCGCGCTTGTCGTCTAGCTCATAGACGCGCCAGGCGGCCCAGGCATGGACGGGCGGGTTGACATCAGCGAAGGCCCATTCATAAGCGGGAAGCTGCCCGTTGGGGTGCATGTACCATTCGCGGGTGAGCGTGATAAGCTGCGCTTTTGCGAAATCGACATCCAGCATGGCCAGCGGGATGCAGTGAAAGGCTAAATCCCAGCCGGCATACCAGGGGTATTCCCATTTATCGGGCATGGAGATAACGTCATAGTTGTTCAGGTGCCGCCATTCGTGGTTGCGGCCATCTTTGCGGCTGTGCGGCGGCTGGCCGATGGGGTCCCCGTCCAACCATTGATCGACATCGTAGTAATATAGCTGCTTGGTCCACAGCATCCCGGCGAGGGCCTGGCGCTGTACGCGCTTTTCGTCGTCGCTCAGCCCTGCGGGGTGGATGCTGTCGTAAAATGCGTCGGCTTCTGCAATGCGCCCATTCCAGATTTTGTCGATACCGCGAAAGGGCGCTTTGCGTTGTGTGTCACACAGGCGTAGCTGTACGGTTTGCGTCTGGCCCGGTGCAAGGATCAGGTGAAAGACGGCGGCGCTTTTGGTGCCGGTCTGCTCTGGATTGATGGTGTAGACGTTGCCATTGACGATGGTTTCATGGAAGGCGTCTTTGACGTATAGTGAAGGGTTTTCACCGCCGAAAATGCGCTTGGCGTTGGTCTCATTCTCGGTGAAGATCAGTCGGTCCGCGTTGTCGGCGTATAGATAGAAGGGCTGATCGCCAAAGGCGGGATGATCCATGCGTACAGCCCGCACCTTTTCGGAGATGTCAACGGCTTGCAGGTGCGGTTTGGTCGGCACGTCCCCCATCGGCCCCGCGTCGTAACCCCAGGCCCAGGTATTGCGGAACCAGGCTTGCGGCAGCAGCGTCAGTGGGGCCTTGTCTGGCCCGTGATTGGTGGCGCTGATGCGGATCAGGATGTCGTTGGCGTCGGCCTTCGCATATTCAATGAGCACATCAAAGTAACGATCCTCAGCGAAAACCCCGGTATCCAGCAATTCGTATTCAAATTCGTCAAAACCGCGCCGGGCATTCTCTGCGACCAATTCACCATACGGATAGGCGGCCTGTGGATACTTATACAGCATTTTCATGTAGCTGTGCGTGGGGGTGTTATCCAGGTAGAAGTAGTATTCTTTCACGTCCTCGCCATGATTGCCCTGATTGCCCGTCAGCCCAAAGAGGCGCTCTTTGAGGATGGGGTCATTGTGGTTCCAGAGGGCCAGCGCAAAGCACAGGTATTGCTTGTCGTCGCTGATACCTGCTAGCCCGTCCTCATTCCAGCGGTAGGCGCGGCTGCGGGCGTGGTCATGTGGGAAGAACTCCCAGGCTTCGCCAGTGGCGCTGTAATCCTCGCGGACCGTACCCCAGGCGCGTTCGCTGAGGTACGGCCCCCAGCGCTGCCATTTATCTTTTTTATCTTTTTTGTCTTTATTATAGTCAGCATAGTCATTGTGTATGGCGTTATGTTCGTTCATGCGATTTGGCCTGCCCGGATCAGATCGTAGGCGCGTAGGACTTCGGCAACGCTCCAGGCCTGTGCGATGGCGGCGCGTGGTGCATACGGACGGTTGCCCTGTGCGGCTTCGGGCAGGGTGCCGATGCCATAGCTCGTTGTGTTGTGCATGAATGGCTCCAGGTAGCGCCAGGCGGCGTCAACGTCCTGATACACGCGCAAGTGGGCTGCGATGAACGGCCCGATCAGCCATGTCCAGATCGTACCCTGATGATAAGCTGAATCGCGGTCGTAGGGCGTGCCGCCGTAGTTGCCGCTGTAACCCTTTTGGCCTGGTGCGAGGCTGTGCAGGCCCATCGAGGTGTAGAGTTCACGCGCACAGACATCGACAACGGCCTGCTGCTGTTGTGCTGGCAGAGGGCTATGTGTAAGCGAGACAGCGAAAATCTGGTTGGGTCGCAGCAGGGCGTCATGCGTGCCATCTGGCGTATCCAACACATCATACAGGTAGCCTGCCGCCGCATTCCAGAAGCGCGCAAAGCTGGCCTGCACTTTGTCGGCGGTTTGCGTGTAGTCATTTGGGTTTTGGTTTAGGATGATGGCAAAATCCGCCATGATGCGCAGCGCGTTATACCACAGCGCGTTAATCTCGACGGCTTTACCTGTGCGCGGCGTGACCACCCAATCGCCAATTTTGGCGTCCATCCAGGTTAACTGTACGCCTTCTTCACCAGAATAGAGCAGCGCGTCGTCGGGGTCGGCCTTGATATGATAGCGGGTGCCGTGCTCGTGCCATTCGATGATCTCCTGTAGCTTGGGGTAGAGGTCATGCAGCAGGGATTCGTCCTGCGTTTGCTGGTAGGTGGCGCGGATGGCCTCAAAATACCAGAGGGTCGCGTCAACGGTGTTGTATTCGGGGTCGTCGCCTGTATCGGGGAAGCGGTTGGGCAGCATACCATTGTTGACGTATTCGCCATAGGTGCGCAGGATGGAAGCGGCTTCGTCGGCGCGGTTGGTCGTCAGCGTCAAACCGGGCAGGCTAATCATTGTATCGCGCCCCCAATCCCCGAACCAGTGATAGCCTGCGATGACAGAGCGCCCGTTGGGGTTGCCGCCGTGTGGCCGCCGCACGATGAACTGATCCGCCGCCAGCACAAGCTGCTGAATCCATTGTGGCGCATCAGCCTTACCGCTAATCGTAATCAGATCATGGCCACGAGCGCGTTCCTCGCGGTAGGCCGATGCGCCGTCCAGGTTGATTTCAGAATCCAGCGTGGCGACGATTGTCACGCTATCGCCTGGTTGCAGTGTGGCTGTGAAGGTGCTGCCGTGCAGTTGATCCGCGAGATCATCCAAGCCGCGCTGATTTTCCCATCTCAGGAAGAACGAGCGATACCAGGCGTGTTCCTGCTGAACCTGTGCGCCCGTGCTGAGCAGATAATAGGGCATGGCGGTATCGTGTGCGACGACCCGAATGCCATTGGGCACGTCTTCGATGTTCAAGGCCCAGCCATCAGCGCGGGTGTTAACGTGGAAGTCGGTGTAATTGATGAGGGCTTTTACGTTGAGTGTCAGCGCTTGCGTGGCACGGGCTAGCGTGTAATGAATGTAGGTTATATTCTCACCATGCTGCATCCAGATGCGCTTTTGCAGTTGCGCATCGCCAACGGCATAGGTCCAGACGGGTATGCTGCCTTCGAGGTGAAAGCGTTCGAGGTGATAGTAGCCCTTCGGGGCCAGCGCGGCGTCCTTCGTCTGCCACTGGTTTGTAAAGACATCCACCGTGCGGCCATCATAGGTCAGGGTTTCATCGAGTTTGCTGAGCAGCAGCGTGCGGCCCAGTGGTGGCTTCAGCGCAGCGACCAGTAGGCCGTGATAGCGGCGCGTGATTAAGCCTGCAATGGTGCCGGAGGCGTAGCCGCCGATGCCGTTTGTCACCAGCCATTCACGCTCTACATTCGTATGCGCGTTGCTGACGATAGCGCGTCCAAAATCAAACATGATAATCCTCTATTTCGATTAAATGGGGTTAAATTCAGCGCGACGAGTTTTCGAGTTTGTCTGTTTCATGTGACCATTATAACGCGCTGTGGCCTGTGTGCTACCGCTGCTGCTGCGGTAGTGACTACTGAGGTACGTGTCCCATGCTCAGTCGCCAGACGTTAAAACGTCCGGCTCCGGTACCGACAAGCCTGCTAAAGCAGGCTGTATGCAGCGTGCAATAGCCCCCTTCAGGGGGGTT
>DAOTTW010000153.1:0-12041 GCA_034437615.1 Anaerolineae bacterium
CTTGCTGCGTCCCTACATAACCACCTTGAACTGTAGGGAAACCCTTCAGGGTGTCCGCCATCGCGTAACTACTCAGGTACTCGTCATGCCTCAGCAGCCAGACGTTAAAACATCCGGCTCCAACAAAGACAAACCTGCTTCAGCAGGCTACAGCATGGGGCAATAGCCCTCTTCAGAGGGCTTGGCCCTTTCGGAGCCGCTGGCTTGAGCCAGTGGCGACACGCCCACACACTGGACTGAGTAGTTACGCCATCGCCAGTTTGAACTATCCACGTTTTCTTGTGGTGCTATCAGGGACTCGACCCTGCCGTGCCCAATAGTGCTTTTTGCGCTCAGAATGCTTTAGTAGAAGCGGCTCGCGCCTTCTTCGTCACCGTTGATGAAGTGCTCAATGGCCTCTTCCAGGTCGCGGTGGATCTCTTCGCAGTATTCCGCAAGGTAATCAATGCGGGGCTTGAGCGATGCTAGATAACGCTCATAAGCCATGCCACCCACGAAGCCCATGAAGGCCGTCGTACGCAAGGTATTCATGAGCGCCTCCATCACACGGGAAACGGTTTGCAGCACATCAGATGCTTTCTCGAAGCCGTCCGCAATCTTCTGAACAGCGTCCGTATCCATATAAACAGCCATAATCGTATCTCCCTGGGGTCTAAGCGTTGACTGTGTTAGATCTGTTCAAATGTGTTGGCTAAGTTGTCGACCATCTGGCGGACTTTTTGATCGGCGTTGTCCATAATTTCCAGGGCGGTCTGAACGTTCACGTTGGTGTTCGTGAGGGAACCAGTGATTTCGCTAACGACGGGCATCGCTTCTTCGTTGATGCTAGCGACAAAACGGTCCGCGCCGTTGCCTGTCCAGACGCCACCCAACACTTCGCTGATGTGGTTTTGCATCTGACGCTGTACTTCGTTTTCTACGACGTTAAACTGCTGTGTGGTCTGGCTCATCACATCCTGCAAGACGGCGCGAGCGATGCGGATGAGCAGACGACGAAGTGAACTGGGCATAGTGCTTTACCTTTCTCTTTTAGCTTTTTGTTTGCTGTCGGTAATTTTGCAGTTACTGTAAGGATGCCTGCAAGCGCAAACGGGCTACATGCCCATGATGCTACCGGAATCCTTGTCCGCCTGCTGCATGGAATCGACGGCGTGCTGGATGTCACGGGACATCTCTTCGAACTTATCGCGCACTGAGACGATCTTGCTTTGCAAGACACTGCGCAGCGCATCCACGAAGGCGTCACCACCCTGGCCAACGAGGCTACCCTCTTCCATCATGTCGGCCATCTTCAGAATTTGGTGTAGCGTATCGTCTAGATCTTCGGCACCCTTTTCGAACTCGGCTTTCATCTCGGCCATGAGTTCATAGTCCATTTTAATTTCTGGCATGGTGTATATCCTTATTGACTGGTAATTTGTTTCTCGTACGATTGCAATTTTGGCCAGCTTCGTGCCGCCACCGATCTTATGCTTGACGTTTTGACAGCACGCCCACGACATGCCCCAGAACGCTGCGTTGCTGCCTAGCGGAACGCCTGATTAAAGGCGTTGCCGGCGCGTTCCTCCGCGTCACCGACGGTCTCGCTGATGGCGCGAGTGATCTGGCTGGCGTCATCCAACGAGGAAACCAAACGACGGACACGCGGCAGCACGTCCTGCTCCATTTCTGCGAAGAAGGCCTCTGAACCACGACCCATCCAGCCTTGACGCAGATTTTCCGAGCGGCTCTCGACACGCTTCAACAGCGCCTGAATTGACTCACAATTTTTCTCGAACAGGCTTGCGATTTCATCTAGCTTTTCGTAATCTACCCGAATCTCAGGTGCAGCCATTATTACCCTTTCTATCATATAGCCTGACAATTGATGGGTGTTTCCGGGGCCAAAGAGCAGCCCACAGCTACAGAATTGTTTTCTTATGGCTAGTTTGATTATAGCTGTTTGATATAACAATGCAAATTGCGGATAAACCCAAAATAGGTCATTACAGGGCTTTCAACCATTAAATTTTGGTAAAAATCCCGAAATCCCTCAATGCTCATCAGCAAGTAAAGCGTTAATTAAGGCTACTCTTGATTGCTGATCTTGACCTTAAGCATCACCTCCTTGCTCAGCCACACCTCAATCGTCGTATCACGCGGCAATTCGGGCGTGCTATACCTCTCTGTACGTTTGCCTAAACGATACTCGACCAACTTACCCCGTTTATACCAGCGGACTACCGTGCCCGAACTCGATTTGTGATCGGTCACGACGTAAGTTTGGCCCGACGGAAAATAGACAAACGTCAGGTGCCGCCGAGACACAGTGCTTTCACGCGGGTCGAATTCCAGCATCAACCCTTCATTCCACCCCTGCCAACCCGGTCCTTCACCTTTACGGCCAACAGTGAAATTAGTCCCGGTTAGCGTCTGGTGGTTCATGCGCACATCATAAGCCGACCGATCGACCACTACAGAAATCGTGGTCTTTTCTGGCTGGAAAACCACCGTGCCACCACCGTCCACAGGGCGCTGCTGTTGCCATCCTGCATCCGTCAGTTGCTTACGATTCGCCAATGTCGGGGGCTTGGGGTTGGTAAACTCCATATCAACCCGCGTTTCGGCTTGATTGCCCCACTGGTCAGCACCCGAACCCGTATAGGGTGCTGAGAAGGTCGGACCAGATGGCTTCTTGCCTTTGCCCTTACTTTTATCGTCGGTGCGGTCGCGGTTCATGCGCACGATGAAGAAAATCACCAGCACGATAACTAGCAGCAGACCAACCGCCAGTAGAATCCCGGTCAGGCCGATGCGGCTGGGTGGCTGATACAGAAATTCCCGCGCAACCGGCTCTTCCAACAGCGGAGCGCGATCCGCAGCTAACAGCATCAGTTCGACACGTAACGAGCGCACCTCATAGCCTAATTGTTCTGGTCGCAGGCTGACCGTCGTGGGCATTTCACTACGCGCCTCAACTGTGAATTCATCCAGGCTGGTTTCGGTTTCCCTATCCCACACCGAAACGCGCAATACATCCACATCATCCGTGTAATTTGAGGTCAGATACAGCGTTACATCGTCGCTGCCCTCTGGGTGGTCAATGCGCGTCAGGTCCAGTTCAGGCGGCTGAAGCGTGCCATTGATGAAGCAAGTCTGAAGCGGTGCTATCAGCGGTTGATCGCCCATATTATACGGGATCATAGATACGCAGTATTCCGCACCGATACGCAAGCCTTCCAGGGGCACCCGCAACACATTTTCCACGCCATTTGTGCGATATTTACGACCGGGCAGTGTGGTCTTGGTGGCATCCTGAACGCTGTATTCAAGATACTGCATCTGGTCTTGCCCGCTAAGCGCCAGCGAAATCACCAGCACGTTATTGGCCGTGTCGCGTTGCTGGTCCGTAATGGTCAAAGCCGGTGCTGCTGCGCGTTGGACCTCTGCTACGTCGCGGAATTCAACGCGCAACGCTTGCGTTAGCAATGGCCCCTGTGCACCGAGTGCACTAATCACGATGGCGTAATCCTCATCGTTGGTCAGCGTGCTACCGGGCACGACAATTTCTGGTGGCACTGTATCATACACCTGTGACCAGCGCTCAAGGCTGCTGGCAACTTCCAGCACTGTCACCTGTAATTGCCGCAGTCGCCCCGCGCCGACCGCACTGAGGGGCAAGCTGTAGGTATCATTAGCGTCATCGCGGCGCACCGCACCATAATTCAAGCTAAAGGGCAAAATTTTGTCTGTGCGTGTCGTAAAACGCACCTGACCCGGCGCGACCTGTAAGCCCCCCTCGACAATGGGCGATAGCGTCGCGGTGTGCTCGCCAGCACGGGGAAAAAAGGTGATCTGTGCGTAATACTGGTTGGCCAACGTCTGCACAATCTGGTTGAACAGCGTGCTGGCAGCGCTACCAAAGACTACCGTGCCGCCGGTTTCACTAGCGAGGCGCTGCAAACCACGACGGTCCAGGCCATCACCCGGCGCAGCATCAGGGTTTTCCAGCCCTAGCACATACACAGGCGCACGGTAGTCGGGGTTATTGGCGCGTTCAATGACCTGATTTAGCCCGACGCTGCTACAGGGGTTCCCCTGGCTGTTGCGGTCTACGCCATCCGTGAAAACGACAATGCCGCGCCGTCCGATCTGCTGATTGCTGAGTGCATCCAGCCCTTGCCAGATGGCATCGTACAGGCAGGTTCCCGCGTTGGCTGTGGAGCGCACATCGTTGATATTGGCCATCAGCGTATTCGGACCCGCAACGCCAAATGGCACCGGGTTACTGACCTGATCGTTAAACGTGAACAACGAGAATTGCGCGTTGTCCGGCACATTGCCCACAAAACCCTGTGCCGCCTGGCGCATTGCCGGGTTCTCTGCTGTCATGCTGCCGCTGGTATCCAGCAACATCGCAATATAGAACGGAAAATCCGTCTGAGCGACATTCGCCTGCCCCCTGGAGCCGTCGTCTAGCATTACATCAACCGTGTCAATGTCCAGCGGCACGACCTGCTGATTGTTATCGACCACGCTAAATAAGACGTTGAGTTGTACCGATTGCGGGGTTTCGTTGACTGCCCAATAATTGACGACCGTGCGCAGGTCGAGCTGTGCCTGTACGACACCAAATGACATGGCCCCAAGACCAAGTAGAAGCAAGAAAAGAAAAAGTGGAAGCGAAAACGAAGCAAAGACAGAAAACAACTGTAAGAAGCGGATACGGCGGGTTGATAGACGGTTGGGCGCGTTACGACGCAATATATGGCTCGCCTGCATGATTTATCCTATTTGCTCAAACTTAGATCAGATTGACGGTTGATGGATCATTGTTTGAAATTCCTATAAGGCTTATCATACCATCCAAGTCAGCTAAGTGATATTATTTTGTTAGCGCGATCAGCAAAGACATCAGAGGTCGTCATGTCCCAATCACATTCAGATCAGTATGTACAACGTCCACCGCGTATCCAGCCAACGCTGCCAGAGGGCGAGATTGAGGTGCCAGCCCCACCCGACGAGAACGCGAACTATCAGCCCAGTGCATTAGAATTGCTGCTGCCTTTGGTGATGATCGGCGGTTATGTGGTGATGGCGCTTAGCGGTCGTGGGCGCAGCCTCGCCTTGCTCATCCCGATGGGCGCAGCGATGGTCGGCTCCGTTTTCGTTTCGTTACGGCGTGCCATCAAAGCCCAGGAAGACCTCGCAGAGCGCAAACGCGCTTACCGGGCGCAATTGGCTGGGATTCAAGAGCAGGTCGAGCAGAAGCACCAGCAACAGCGCGATTTTTATAACTGGACGTACCCCGCTGTAGCGGTCGGCCTGGACATTGCACGCGGCGAGACGTTCGGGCGCATCGGGCCGCGCGTCTGGGAGCGCCGCACCAACGACCCCGATTTTGGCAAGCTTCGTTTGGGCATGAGCGAACGCCCCTCGACGGTGCAAGTCAAGCTGGAAGGCGGCGGCGCGCTAGCTGGTGGCGCAGACCCAAATTTGATGGATGAGGCAAAGCGACTGGTGCGTAAAGCCTCGGTGGTCGATGGTATTCCGGCAGCCATCCAATTACGTAAGCCCTATGGCGATGACCGCATCCCAGCTGACCTCGTGCCATCGCTCGGTATTTACACGATCCCACCCAGTTATGATACAAATGCGACAAGGTTACATCAAACAACCTATGGCTTTGTCCAAGCGTTGCTCTTGCATTATACAGCATACCATTCATATGCGGATACGCGCTTGATCGTCGTCGGCGGCGCGGCATCGCGGGCACGCTGGAGCTGGGCGCAAGATTTACCCCACACGCGCAACGGTAGCGAAACCTACATCTGCTTCGAGGGCGAAGAGGTTGAATATCGTGGGCAATATGCGGCACGTCTGCCGCTCTTCTGGAAGGAACTGCTGAAGGATTTTCAGCGCCGCCAGCAACGCGCCAGCGACCGCGAAAGCGGCGATATTACGCTACCCTTCACCCTGGTTGTGGTTGACCTGCTGAGCCTGAGTGAAGATTCATCGCTGCACGACATTGAAACAGTCGAAGCAGTCTCGATGTTGATGCGTCAGGGGCCAGAATTGGGCGCGGCGATGATTTTTTTAACCGAGGACGCTGCGCGGGTGCCCGCTGATGTCGTCGGTATGATCGAATTGCAACAGCAATTGCGTGATATGGCCACCTTCCGCTTTGCACGCACAGGTGTCAACACAACGCGCTACAACGGTGAAGCCGACATCCTGCGGGACGCCGACGTGCAACCGTTGGCCAAGCTACTGCAAAAGCACCGCGTTCGCGTTAGTGCGGCGGCGGCCCTCGTCAGCGCTATTGACCTACTACAGATGAATGAAATGATGGACGAGCGCGATGTCAGCCGCATCGACCAACTTCGCATCTGGCAAAACTGGGAGCATAGCCGCCAGCCAGACAATGCGGGCTGGCCCCGCGTGCCGATTGGCGCACGCGCCGGTAACGAAATCCGCGAATTAACCTTCGAGGCTAACGCCGATGGTGTGCACGGCATGATCGCAGGTACGACAGGTTCCGGTAAATCTGAATTGCTGTTAACGCTGATTACTGGGCTGGCTGTGCGTTATGACCCTAGCGTGGTGAATTTCGTGCTGGTTGACTTCAAAGGTGGTGCCGCCTTCGAGGAGTTCCGCGATTTGCCGCATGTAGTGGACATCGTTACCAACTTGGAAGGTAATGCCGTCGAGCGTATGTTTGCAGCCATCAAAGCAGAACTGGATCGGCGTGGCGCGCTCATCGCCCGCTCTAGCGTGAAGCACATCGTGGAGTACCGTCAGCGCGGCCTGCACGAAACACAAGAGCCGTTCCCGCATCTCTTCATCATCATCGACGAATTCGCGGAGATGGTCGCGGAGAACCCCGAATACAAATCACAATTGGATAGCATTACACGTCTGGGTCGTGCCATCGGCGTCTCGTTGGTCTTGGCGACGCAACGGCCAGCAGGCATGATTACGGACCAGATGCGCGCTAACATGAAGTTTAAGATCTGCCTGCGCGTCGAAACGACAGACGACAGCCGCGAATTGCTGCGCCGCGCCGACGCAGCCTACCTGCCACCCAGCATCCCAGGGCGTGCCTACCTGCAAATTGGTAACGAACCGCCCGAACTACTGCAAGTTGCGCGTGCTGGCGGGCCATACCGTGTCGCCGGTCAAGCTGAGATCCCACCAGTCATTTTCGCAGGGCGTCAGCGCAACCGCCCGCGCCGCAGCGAGGATGAGAAGCCGCTCTCGCGTCATATCGTAGAGAATGTCATCGTTCATGCCGAAAAACCGGAAAATGATGTAGAGATACAGCGCAAACCCTGGCCGAACCCGCTGCCGCTTTACTTGCCGCTGAATGCCGCGCTAAATTCACTAGAGGGCGTAGACCCTCAGTACATCGACCCCAGCCAGCATCACAGGTTGCACATTCGGCTGCAAGCGGACCCCTACCCGGACGACCAACAGCAGACCTCCAGTGCCTACCTCAATCCACAATTGGCTGTGTGGTTGGCCGCTTACAGTAGCGCACCGTTATGGTCACAGCCCTTAAGCCAGCACAAAGCAACGGGCGCTGCCCTGGATGCGCTGGCCGACACTGTGCCCGCTTTGGAAGATTGGCGACAGATAACAGAGGCACAGGAAGCCCGCAAGCAGTCAGCGGAGGCCGACGAACGCGAAGCGGCTTATCAAGCAGGCAAAGAAGCCCTGAAAGCGTTACTAGAAGCCGTACCATCTTTAGCGGATTGGGCGCAGCGCAGCTCCGACTTTAGCGCACATCTGATGCGGCTGCCGCACCTACTGCGCTGGCTATACAGCTACACACAGCCCGCTGACCAGAACGGCTATTACAACAGCGAACAGCCCACGACCATCAGCCATTACGCGCAAACCTGGGCCGTGTTGAACCCACCACTCGCTTACTTCATAGCGCAGTACCCACCGCTAGCTAGCACCCTATACGCCGACGATGATCTGCTGCGCTTGCTGGATTCACGCCCCTTGCTGACGGAGCTGCTAACGCAAGACCCGGTCCTGGCGACGCTGGTCGATGAGACAGGCGAACCCGGTTGGCTGGATTGGTCGTGGCGTGCCGAGCACGCCTTGCAAGCCACACTCGGCCTGATTGACCATCCACGTGCAGCCCGACAGCGGTTGGTACAACTGAGCCTAAACCGGGGCCACATCGCCGTATTTGGTGGTAGTGGTTGGGGTAAAACGACCTTCTTACGCACGCTGATCGTCGGCTTGGCCGCCACGCACACCCCATCCGCGTTGCACATCTACGTGATGGATTTCGGCGGGCGCAACTTCGACGCTTTCATAGGCCTACCGCACGTCGGCGGCGTTATCCGACCCGATGAAGACGAGCGCATCAACCGTTTGCTGCGCTTCCTGGATCAAGAAATCGAGGAGCGCAAAAACCGCTTCGCCACCCTGAACGTCGATGATCTACTGGCCTACAACCGTGCAGAGACCACGTCGAGGCCCCTACCCGCAATGCTGGTTGTGATCGACAACTTCGCGGAAATCAAAGAAAATATGGAGGACCTGCTGCCCACGTTCATCTCATTGCTGCGTGAAGGGCGCAACTACGGCATCTACTTTGCGGCATCGGGTGATGCACCGAACACGATGGGCGGTAAGTTGTTCAATATGTTTACACAACGCGCCGCGCTGCGCATGGTTGACGCCAGCGAATACACCACTATTGTAGGCCGCAGCAACCTCATCATCCCAGAAATTGCAGGGCGTGGCTTGATCGCCGTTGACCGTAGCATCAGCCCAACTGCCCTGGAAGCCCACTTCGCCCTGCCACTGGCCCTACACCCGGATGAACTAATTTATGAGCGGCGCTTGCTACAGGGCAGCGATGAAGAGCAAATCCGGCTGGATGTAGACCGCACGCTAGCCTTGCTCAGCCAGAACGCGACATCGCGCCTGACACGTGGCTTAATCCAGCCTATGCGCCGCACATGGCAGGCACGCGGCAGGCCTAACCTCCCGAGGCCCGTTGAGCGCCTGCCAAACGATGTTTACTGGCGAGAGCTAGAGCAAAGCGGTGAATTGCCAGAGGATAAGATGGGCTTCCCGGTCTTGCTGGGCATTGCTGACGCGGACCTGAAGCCCATGTCGCTTAGCCTCGCCAAGAATCCGCACGCGGTTGTGATTGGGCCGCCGCTATCAGGGCGTACCACGCTATTGCGCACCTGGATTCTCGCGCTTGCCCGCAATTACAGCGCGCAGGAAGTCGCCTTCGTGTTGATTGACCCGCAACAACGCCTGCATGATTACGGCGGTGAATACTCACTGGCGGATTTGCCGCATGTGCTGGATGTCATCATTGAAGAAGAGGACGCAGCCGCCTTTATGCAACGCATCAACTTCGAATATGAATTCGAGAAGCGGCCCGAAGACGACGAGAGCGCACAAGCCGTCGCTGATGAGCTATTACAAACCGCTAAAGAAGTACAACAGCAAAACCAGACACCCGCAACCAACAACCATAGCAACGCAGCAGACGCCAAAACAGAAGGCACCGACGCTGATGCAGAAGCCAAGCAGGAAAACAAGCTACCAGAAACCGCCGAGCCACTGCCCGTTATCAAGCGTCCAGACATCGTTATTTTCATTGATAACTTCGATGACCTGGGCGACCTCGTGCCGGGCAAGCGTGACCTGAATGAAGAATTGGGGCGTTTGGTGCGTCGTCATTGGCGGGATGGCCTGCATGTGGTGCTGTGTGGGTCGGATGAGGTGATGCGCAGCAAGAACGACCTGCAACGCGGCGCATGGCAAACGCGCTTCGGCATCGCCCTAAAATCAACACGTGGCGTCGAAACGCTGGGTGGCCGCGTACCGCGCAATATGCGTGACCTGGAACTGGACCCCGGACGCGGCTTCGTGCTGGAAGCAGGCCGTGCCAGCCTCTTCCAATGCGCCAACCTGGAACCGCGCAGCACGAGTGTTGGCCTGAACGAAGAACTGGACCGCGTGGTAGAAAGCATCCGCATCCGCAAGCCAGACCAATACAATTGGTATTACGATAGCATACCGGAATATCTGCGGCCAGAACCAGAAGCCGATGAACAGCCCACCCGCCGCGACCGCACGCGCAGCCGCTCACGCGATACGCTGACGCGGCCACGTGGCCCGGTGGATGCAGTCGCCGCTGCGGATACATCCGGCACCTATAGCAGCAGCCTTACGGCGACCGCTGAACAGAACAAGGCAAACCCGCTGTTGCCCCTGCTAGGTGGTGAAGCGCTACGCAAACTGACGCCCGAACTGCTGGCACAACTGCCGCTGAATATGGAGCGGCTCCGGCCACAAGAACCGCAGAGTTTACCCAAGCAGCGCCCCGGCCAGATCAGCCGCTTTATTCAAGCGGGTACCATCGGCCTGCCACCAGCGGAACGGGTCAGCGATGAACTACAACAGCAGATTGAGCAACGCATCGCAGTCTATGATGCGATCATCGGCCCCGATAACGCATTACACTTCAAGAAGTACAGCAATGCCATGCTTCAGGCCTGCGGTGTGCAGGTCAGCCAGGGTACCCTGAGCGATATGCGCAAACTAGGCACAACGGAAATCCGCAGTGCTGTGGCCAATCAACAGCTAAACCTGCCCCTAGCCCTGAGCGCCGAACAACACGACGCACTAGCCGAACGGCGTAGGGTTTACGATGCACTCAAGCCAGCCCGTCTACAGCAATTAGACGACACTATGCTCAACAACCTGCGTGAACACGGCCTCGATCAGCGACCGCTCAAGGGGGTAACGGTACAAAACCTACAAAAAGCCATCGACGGTGGCGCTTATGCCATGCCCGATGCTCTGCCTACGCAATTGCTCGAGCGCATCGAGCAAGAAGTTGGCGATACCATCCCCGCCGGCGAAGTACCATTGCCGATGCTATCCAAAGCCACGCCGGGACTTCTGAAAACGTTGGGTATCGAGGTCAACGGGCTGACGCAGGTGCAGTTACGCGCTGCGAAGCCGGATGACTTCGCCAGTTGGTTGCAGTCGGGTGCCTTGCGCATCCCAGAGCGTGTGCCGCGTGATACGCTGATGGTCCTGCGCCGCCGTGCAATGGTGGTTGATATGCTAAAGGCGGCCAACCTGCAACAACTCAACCCGCCGATCTTAGATGCCCTGGCGCTGGATGGCCTGCCGGATGCAGAGACGTTACGCACGATGGATACCGCAGACCTTCAGGCACAGCTCGATAGCGGCCAGATCACGTTGCCCAACGAATTGCCGGATGAAACCATGAAGCAGGTGCGGCAGGCGCTGAAAGTGCGGCGTGACCTCGCGCCGGATGTACTGCGCCGCCTGCCCGTTGAATTCCTGCAAACGCTACCACTGCGCTTTAGCCCGGAGCTACAGCCGCAACATTTAGGTCATGCAGCAGATGAGGACATTGCGGCATGGATACGCGATGGTCATCTGCTGCTACCGGATGCCCTGAGCCAAGAGCAATCTGGAGCCATCCGTGATGCATTGAAGAACAAACAGACCTAACCAACACACAACCGCTTTGAGAAAGGCAAAACTTTATGTTGCAACAAATTGATATGCGTGTGCAAATCCAGGAGCAGAACCATTACATCAAGCTGCGCACAGATGTCGATTGCGAAACGCTCATCCGTGAAATCGTGGCCGAGTTCACAGATGATATTTCCGACGGGGAGCGCTACTGCCTGTGGTCCGACGATAGTGAAGGCCCCCTACGCAGTAGCTTTCGCGTTGCGGACCTGGGACCGAACGCACAACTTTACTTCGGGCGCGTGGTGGATGCGCCGCGTGCTGCGCCTATTTTCATAACGGATGATGAGCTTGAGCACTTGAGCGCCGCCCCCTTGCAACAACACGTCAAGCCAGTGCTGGAACAGCCCAACATCGGCCACATCTACGAAATTGAATACAATTACACAGTGATTGGTCGTGCCGGTGACACGCCCTACCCACAATTAGCACATATCGGCCTCGCACCAGAGGATTACGAAGCCGCCGCACTGAAGATACGGCATATCTCGCGGGCACAGGCA
>DAOTTW010000154.1:0-6957 GCA_034437615.1 Anaerolineae bacterium
AATGAAATGCAAATCGTAATGTATGTAAGCAAAAAAAGAGCGCTCCGCAGTCCGCAGACCACGAAGCGCTTGATCGCGTCCATCAGCGAGGGGTGCCGCCTGGATGCGCTCTGGCATGGCGAGTTGCCACGATAGCGAGACGTTGGCCTTTCCGGTCTGCACAGCACTCTGTACAGCATCCACGACGATCCGCGCCATCCGATGCCAACCCGAATAATCAACCCCTATACGATCTTTATATCCTCCTGATAGGGGCTGAGCGGCAACGTCTGGGAATGGACGAGTTCGCTTTATGAAACTTATCCTTACGATGGAGGTCATAAAAGTAATAGTAGTAATAGCGCACGCGTGTTGCGGGGTGGCTCGTTCTTCTATAGTTCGATCATCCTGCGTGCACCGGATCGCAGCAGGAATAACCCGAATGTCAAGAACATCAACGATGGGTTGCGTTGTGCCCGCTCTTATTAGCAATAGCTCTGATACTCTGATCTCTGATGGGCGGTATAGCCGCCCCCTGTTTTCTGTCTTCTTCTTTACCGCGAAGCGGTGAAGCGGTCAAAATTTTCTGCATTTTGGTGGTAAGGGCGCAACGCAGCAAGATATTCGCAGGGGCGCAATGCATTGCGTCCACCGGCGCTGCCCACAACGCCTGTGTAGGGGCGCGGCTTGCTGCGTCCGCTGCGAAAAACGCACGACCACGCTATTATGTGGTGCTACCGAGAACGGTGCTTTACGCAACAAAAAAGCACGGGGACGAATGTGAATTCGTCCCCGTGCTTCAGCTAAGATGTTACTGGTAGGTAGCGTGTCTGACTAGCGCTTCACGACCGTAACAGCGCTGGCCTGCATACCTTTTTTGCCCTGCGTGATCTCGAATTCAACTATCGCGCCTTCATCCAGTGTGCGGTAACCGCTGCTCTGAATCTCTGAGTAGTGAACAAAGAGGTCATCGCCACTTTCCTGAGAGATGAAGCCGAAGCCCTTATCGCTGTTGAACCACTTGACTGTGCCTTGAGTACGTGCTGCCATTGTTGTTTCTCCTAAACAATTGGGTTTTGCTACGACCTGTCCACATACAATCCAATTGCTTTAGGATATCTATGTGCTTCAAGAGGTTTACTTGAGGAAACCATCTGCAAACTGTTTGCTCAAGCAAATGCAGCTTTTGCAGTGAACTCTTGTAGTATCTCTGTTGAGGTTGATAGGTGCATAACCACTGCACCAATGTAGTTTGACATGATCGTCAGTTTATTTTTCTACATTGCAATCTAATTATCGCACAGATTGAGCAAAAAGCCAGGGTGAGATTGGATTTCCAGAATTGACTGCTGGTATGTCATTTTTATCCGATTAATTTGCTGGATTTAGGGCAGACATACCGCTGACATTTTCGGCATCGTGCGTTACGATTGCTTCACAAAGATAAACAACCCTAAGCGACGCACGTTATGAGCAAAAAACGCAACAAGACATCTGGCAAGATCAGAAAATCACGCATTGTCGAATCCACCAAAGAAACACGGCAGGCATTCCAGCAGGGTAATTACGATAAAGCCATCATCACGCTGACAAGCACGCAGGCCAAACGTGATATTCCCGACGACAGGCGCAAGGCAACGCTGGCAGAAGCTTACTTCCGGCGTGCTATGCGCTATCGTACGTCATCGGCAACTGCGGTGGATGACCTGGAGAATGCGGTTAAGCTGATGCCAGAGGATGCTTGCTATGTCTATCATTTGGGTTTGTTGTATCATGATTCCAACGGCATGGAGCGTGCGTTAACATATTATCGTCAAGTGCTGACACTAGATCCGACCTTCGAGCGGGTAGCGTTGCCGCTTATACTGCTCTTGCAAGAGCAGGGCGCGTCTCTTGATGAGTTAAAAGGCGAAGCAGCCTGGGGTTTACTCAGCGCTGAGCAGCAAGCAGCTATTTCTGGCAGTTTGCCGCAGGATGCAAAAGGCTTGTTGGTGGGCTTGCAAGCATTGCATGAAGGTGATACTGAAAAGGCCGAAAAGCAATTTCGTGAGGTGACTAAGGGCAAGCGCACGCCGAAGGCAGAGCAAGCAATCGCCTACGATTATCTGGGGCGCTTTGCTGCGGCACAAGACGACCTGAGCAGCGCCCTTCGACACTGGGGAACAGCCCGTAATCTGGGGCGCGACGATGATACATTCCTCAAAAATCTGACGAATGCTTATCTGTTGCAGCTTGAGACGCTGGCCACAGCAGGTCAACACAAAGAGGCGCTCAAACTGGTGGAAGAAGCGCAAGCGTTGCGGCTTGAGCACCCACGCATTGACGAGATTGCGGCACATACCTTGCTGATAAGCGGCTACGAAGCGGCCCAGGGCGGGAATTGGGACCTGGCACTTGACCAGTGGCAACGCATTGAGCGGGCAGACGGTGCAACCGCCCGCGCCCTGGCCGCCAACATCGCCATCGCCCATGAAAAGCTGGAATACTATGAGGAGGCGGCTGACGCCTGGCGTGATTTTGTCAAACGGCGCGGCAGGAAGCCCGGTCAGGACAACTATCTAACGCCGGAGCAGGTCGGGCGCTTGTGGTCGCACATTTCGCGGCTGTATGCGCAGTCTGGCGCGTTTGATGAGGCAGTCAAGACGCTAAAGACCGCCCTCAAGCATGACCCGGATAACGTCGAGATGAATTTGCAATTGGCGCGTCGTCTGGCAGAAAACGAGCAACTGGACGCTGCACAGAATCAGGTGGAACGTGTGTTGCAAAAGCAACCCAATCACATCGAGGCGCTGGTTTTCAAAGCAGAATTGGATGAGGTCACGCCTGGAATCTGGTCATTTGGCGGCCCGGCGGGTGCAGAAGCGTGGAAGCGCGTGCTAGAAGTCGGTGACGAAGATTACGCAAGTCTGGCGCGTCAGCGTCTACGGTTGCTCTACCTGGAGCGTATGCAGCGCCTTATCATGTTTATGCCAGAGACGGCCCTGAAGATAGGCGAAGAAGCGCTGGAACTGTTGCCGGATGAAAATTTGATACGTGCGCTTTATATTGAAGTCTTACGTATGTTGCATAAGCCGGCTGAGACCATTCAGACGCAAATTGATCGCGTTGATCTGACGGACGAAATGGCTTTACATCAGTTAATTGACCAGGCGCACATCTACAACGATGACGACGGTGCCGAAGCCGAGCAACTCATCCGGCGTGCAAACGAACAAAAGCAGCTTTCCGGCGATTTTTACAAAGGGGTTGCCGCTTGTGCGGTCGGGCGTGAACAACTGGATGTTGCCGACGGTTACTATCAGCAGGCGCTGGACCTGCTAGAAGACCCGACAGAGAAACGGCGTGCACGGGTTGAACAAGCTCACCAATATTACACAAACGACTTCGACGACGAGGCGATTGAGATATTAGAGAGCGTTTTGGAAGAAGACCAGGACTTTGGCCCGGCACACGTCGGTATGGCTGGCATGATAATGAAAAGAGAGAACGACGAACGTAAGGCCAAGCAGCACCTACGCAAAGCCGAACGTTGGGCCAGAAGGCACAACGACCAGCTCACCGCGCAACAGGCCAAATATATGCGGCAAAGCATCGACAACCCGATGCATTCCCTTTTTCCCGGTGCCCTGGGTGGCTTGGATGTCGAAGCACTGCCGCCAGAAATCCGACAAATCGTGGAAAATATGAGTCCAGCCGAAATCCGGGCGCTGGTGCAGGAGATGCTTGGCGGCAGTGACATGGACGACGATGAGTTGTATTAACATTTTATAGCGAGACAGTGACATGCACCGCAAGAAATCAAATAAGACAGGCCACGATAACGCTGAATACGAAAACGAGACCAAGCGGCTGGAACCCGAAGCTGTTGTAGCCAACCCTTACGAAGTGTTGGAACTGGAACGGAGCGCAACGGCTGCTGACATCAAGAAAGCGTACTTCCAGAAGGTGCGCGAGCACCCACCAGAACGTGATCCACAGGCATTCAAGCGCATTCGTGCCGCCTATGACGCCTTGCGCACACCAGAAGCCCGCACAGCGACCGACTTGTTTATGCTGCATCCGCCGACAGCCTATGAGCCGTACAAGCGTCCACCGACACTAAAGACAGATTACACACCGGCGGACTGGCAAGCGGCATTACGGGCACAAACAGACCTGAGCCGTGATAACTTCAAACAGGATTTCAGAGACATCGACCTATGAGCAATGAGGATAACAACCAGCAGCAACGGCAAGGAGGCTTTCTCAGTCGCCTGTTTGGTGGCGGTGGTGCCTCCGAAGCACAAGCGCCCATAGAAGAAGGCCCCACGCTGGCTGATGTGGATAAGCAGCTTAAGCGCTTCGCGAAGGAAATCTACAGGTCGAGTGCGCTAGCTGAGGACGCGAGCAACAAGCATCAAGAAACCCTGGCTACGCTTAAAGAACAGTTTGACGCGCAAACTGCAACCCAGGCCGAGGCCAGCGCTAAAAAAGCCCAGGACGCACGTTTAGAGCTGGCAGAGGCCCTGCTGCCCGTTGTGGATGCCGTTGAAGCGGGCATCGCGACGGGTAAGCAGCAGATCGAGGAATTGCAAGATATGTCGCCCGCAGCAGCGCGTATCCTCGATGGTTGGCTAGCGGGTCAACGTTTACTGCGGGAGCGTGTGTTACGCCTGCTGGCTGACGAGGGGGTTACCCCTATGCAGCCTATCGGTGAGCTATTTGACCCGTATCGACATGTCGCGGTCAAGGCCGTGCATCAGGCCCAGCAGCCTACTAACACCGTCGTCGCGGTTGAGCGTGCTGGCTATGTACAGGGCGAGGCCGTGTTACGCTTCGCTGAGGTCGTTGTTAATCAAGTGAGCCAGCAGGGGGCAGAGGCCGTAACAAGCACACAGGCGTCCAACGCAGAGCACGAGGGTACACCTGATGTCTGAGGCTCCCTATCCGAGTGTGGACACACATTCCAGGCGATCAGCAGCGCATACAAGATTTTCTGGCCCGACAACTTCCAAGCAAATAGAAACGAGCATATACTATGACAATTATCGGCATCGACTTAGGCACAACGTTCTCAGCCATTGGCGCAGTATTTGAAGGGGAGCCGGGCATCATCCCGATTGATGGTCGCTCCACTATGCCGTCTGTTGTCGGTTTAACGCCGGACGGTACGTGGTTAGTTGGGCAGGCTGCGCTTAATCAATGGGTGTTGCATTCGCAGCGCACCATCCGCAGCATTAAGCGCAAAATGGGCACGGACGAGATGACCGTGCTCGGTGATGCCGCCTATTCACCGCAACAGATCAGTGCGATTATCTTGCAAACGCTCAAGCACGCGGCAGAAAACGTCCTGGGTGGAGACGTTGAGCAGGCCGTTATCACGGTGCCTGCGTACTTTTCCGATGCGCAGCGGCGTGCAACCGTCGAAGCAGGTGAAATTGCAGGCTTGCAGGTCGCACGCATCATCAATGAACCGACTGCCGCAGCGCTGGCATACGGCCTGCGCGACGAAGACGATACGGTGGCGCTTGTTTATGATCTCGGTGGCGGCACATTTGATGTATCGCTGGTAGAAATAGCGGGCGGTGTGGTGGATGTGCGGGCGAGTCATGGTAACACGCAGCTTGGCGGCGACGACTTCGACAGTCGGCTGGCTAGCTGGCTGATCCGGCGCTTCGAGGAAGAGCACGCTGTCGATTTGCGCAACAACACACAGGCGCAGGCGCGTCTACGGCGTGCTGCTGAAGCCGCCAAGATCGCGCTGTCGTCGGAGCCGTTCACGTGGGTACGCGAAGAATATCTTGCGGAAAAGGACGGTGTGCCCCTACACATGGAAATCGAAGTCGCACGCGAGACGTTCGTGGGCCTGATTGATGATTTGCTAGAGGAAACGTTGGAGTCGGTTGATCGTGTTTTGAAAGATGGCGGCGTTGATGTGCCTGAGCAGGTCTTGCTTGTGGGTGGCAGTACCTATATCCCGGCTGTGCGTGACCTGATCGCAGAGCATACGGGCGTTGCGCCGCGTGTGGATGTCAACCCATCCGAAGCCGTTGCGCTGGGCGCTGGCATTCAGGGTGCGATTATCGCGGGGGAGCCAATTGACGTGATTCTGGTGGATGTCACGCCGTTTTCGCTGGGTATCGCTGTCGCGGAGACGACTGTATTGGGTCAGTTGGTTGCGGACCGCTACAGAGTGTTGATCCCGCGTAACAGCACGATCCCCACGTCACAAAAAGAGGTTTTTTACACCCTTTACCCCGGCCAAACCAGCATTAAAATCGAGGTATATCAGGGCGAAAACCGAGTGGCGTCGCAGAATACGGCGTTGGGTGAGTTTCTGTTTGATGAGCTTGTGCCACCATCCCCCAACGATTATGCAGAAGTCACCGTACAATTCGATATGAACGTTGACGGTATTTTGCAGGTGCAGGCCGTTGACCGCGTCAGCGGCAAAGCAAGCGGCATCACAGTAGATGCTGCCCATCATCGCCTCAGTCAGCAGGAAATTAAAGACGCTCATGCTGCCTTGCCTGCACCGCAGTCCCGCCCCACATTGCCCGACGAACTAATGCGTGAAGCAGAGGTGCTGCTGGCCCGTGCGAGACGTGTTGATGCTGAGTCGCTGGCGGAAGAGATCGACGAGGTGGTTGCCGCGCTTGATGAGGCCAGTGAGGATAACCTGCGTGAGGCGTTGGAAGACCTGAGCGATGCGTTGTTTGATCTGGAAGATGATAGTTGAGTAGTAACTACTTCGTAACTACTCAGGCAGGCGTATTTTGCTCGCGAATTGGCCCTCACCCCCTCAATCCCCCTTTTCAGGGGTAGGTATTTGATGTTTGACCGTATTTTATGGCGGCTGACGCCGCCCCGGACACCCCATTGGGTGTTCCTACGGTTCACAACGGTTGTGTAGGGACGTGCAATGGCACGTCCGCCGAAAAACCTACCCTTGAGAACTCAATCCCCCTCTCCCTTCATGCCCATACAAAGATGGAGAGG
>DAOTTW010000155.1:0-2060 GCA_034437615.1 Anaerolineae bacterium
TCGGCAATGCGGCTGACGCCGCTCGGACACCCAGAAGGGTGTCCCTACAGGGCATCAGGGCATCGTTCGTAGGGACACGGCAAGCCGTGTCAATTATTTTGTTGGGATGGCCTCAGGCAGGCATGTTTTGCCCGTGAATTGGCCCTGACCCCAAAATCCATCTACTGTGTTATGCATCAGCCGGAGGGCGTATAATGGCAAGCGTTCGACAAATTTAGACGACACCCATTAACGAGAAGCCCATGCGCTTAAATTATGATCGGCTACGGTACGCATTACGGATGCTTTTGAGTGAACCACATCCGCACAGCGCACACGCCGACCTCGCCCACAGCGTAGACGCCAGCGTGATTGACCTGTTCAACGTCAACCCGGATAACACCTACCTGATTAGCTTCCCGCGCACAGGCAGCCGATGGCTACGCACACTGATCGAGCTGTACTTTGAGCGCCCGACGCTAATCGAAACGATGATCTGGGTGCACAGCGCGGATTACATGCTACTGCACAGCTACGATCTGAACCTGACCGTGCAGCGGCGCAATGTGATTTATCTCTATCGTGATCCGGTTGAAACGATTTACTGGCAGATGCACAGCGGCCACGAACATATGGCCAACGAAAGCCGCGTCATCGCCTGGGCGACGCTCTACGGCCAGCATTTGCATAAGTGGCTGGTTAGTGAGGACTTTACGCTGCGAAAGACCACCATCCGCTATGAGGAGCTACAGCAAGATTTACGGCGGGCTTTCAGTAAAGTGACGGCGCACTTCGGTATCCGGCTCAAGCCAGACCGCATCGCCAGCGTAGCGGCACGCTTTGCAGGCTTGAGGACAGCGACGAACACTGAAGAAGCGCTTGCACGAGCGGATACAAGCGCGAGGGCGTTGCACGGCCTCTATGCCGACACAGATGCACCCAAAGCCCAGTGGGAACCCGAAGCGTTCCACAGGCGGTATTCAGACCTCATTTGGTGGCATGTATTGGATGACAGGGCAGCGTTGCAGCCTTACTTGCAGCAACATTGACACTGCCTGCTAACTCTGGGCACCATCTGGGCCATCACCGCCGACCAATCCGTCAAGCACGTTGGCCAGGTTGCCCTGTGTGATGTCGTTAAAGGTCCCATAGACCAGCAGCGACGGCTTAGCGTATTGTTTTTTCTGAGATGGTGTCGTTACTTCTGGCTGCTGTTTGTCTTGCGCGTTGCGGCTCTGCATCATGGCTTGCTCCGTGATGACGATAGATCATTTACGCAAAATGTAACACCATGTGTATAACCCATAAATGCACAGAGCGCAAGTCTACTCAGTGACTGTGACGGCAGCCGTTTACGCAGTCCTAGTCTTGGAAGGCATAGCTTCTTCGCTGGCATCCAGCAATTGAATGATCGTACTCATTATCTCAGCGCGTCCAGCCGGCTTCATTATGTAGGCGGCAAAGCCGGACTCTACGCAGATTTTGCGTGTTGCATCGGTTGCATCAGCAGTGATGGCCACGATGGGCACACGGCGCGTCGTGGCGTTTGCTTGGATACGCTTCGCAACATCAACCCCGTATATGTCTGGCAAGTTCAGGTCAAGTAGAATGAGGTCGGGGTTTTGCGTCATTGCAGCCTGAATGCCCGTTTCACCGTCCATCGCTGTGATAATTTCATAGCCCATGTTCTTCAGGGTCTTTTTAATCAAGCGGATGTTCAGCATGTTATCTTCGATGTACAGGATCTTCTTCACGGCGAAATCTTTCCCCTGGTTGCGTGGGACTAATTACAATGCATTATAACGTTTTGCGACCTGCGCTACTATCCGTCAAGTGGCCAGATCGAGCTTAGTCTATCGGCTAGTTGTAGCACTCGCAGAGGCCCTGACGGGGTATTTTTGGGCTTTGCTACATGACGATAGCTTAAAGCGCTTAAATGCGGCTCAGATTTAAGTTGGGGTCAGATTAGCAAGATTTTCACCGTAAAGATTAGCGACGACGGACACCCGATGGGGTGTCCCTGCGGTCACCGAAATTGTGACGACCCAGTGAGGGGCCGCGTGCGCTAATCGACTAACTGC
>DAOTTW010000156.1:0-15784 GCA_034437615.1 Anaerolineae bacterium
CGTCCCTACAGACCTGTTGTGAATGATTGCGATCCTGTAGGGACAGGGCACTGACCTGTCCGGGGCGGCGCAAGCCGCCATAAAATACAGTCAATCATGAAAAACCTACCCTTGAGAACTCAATCCCCCTCTCCCGACCGCCGCTACGCAGCTAGGAGAGGGGGAAGCAAGCCGTTTAAAGCCCCTCTCCATTGTTATCTGGGCATGAAGGGAGAGGGTTTTGGGGTGAGGGCTGAGCAGTTACGACTGAGAACGGGACACGTACCTGGGTCGTCACAGCAGCAAACACGACCTCGCCAACAGACCTATCCTTGTGTTTGCAAATACAGGTTGTAAAATGCTGTTCTCGGCTCATCTATGGAATGTGTGAAATTCGTGTACCGCTTGGGCGCAACGCATTGCGCCCCTACAGATCACACTTTTTGCGCATGAGCCACCGTTCTTGCAGGGTATTCATTGGTTTTATTTTACTTTGCTTTACTTCTTTTCATTTTACTTTACTTCGCTTCTTTTCATTTTATTTTATTTCATTTTACTCTACTTTACTTTACTGGAAGCACAGCAAACCTATGTCGAAACGCAACCAACGCAACAAACAGCACTTCTGGGATTTCTGGCAAAACCTATCGCGTGTCAATCAGACCGACGCGCAACACACCGCAGCAGATTACCTGCACGATAACTTCATCTGGAATGGCCCACATCCGCTGAACCGGCGGCAAGGGCTAGATGCCTTCATCCGCGATTTCTGGCAGCCACTGCAAGCCGCCATCCCTAACGTCGAACGGCGCACAGACATCATGTTCGGCGACACCTACAACGGCGCGGATTGGGTGTGTGCGACGGGCTACTTCAGCGGCAGCTTTGCGGCAGATTGGCTGGGCATCCCCGCAACCGGGCAGCAGATCAACATCCGCTTCGGTGATTTCTGGCGCTTTGAGGGCGATAAAATCATAGAGTGCTACATGCTGCTAGACATCCCCGACGTGATGCGGCAAGCAGGCTACCCCGTGCTGGCGAATTACGGCGGCGCAGAAGGGCACGTTCCCGGCCCATTAGCGCAAGATGGCATCTTGCTGGACGAACACGACGACAGCGAAGGCCGCGCAAGCCTGAATTTAGTCGAGCGCATGATACATGGCCTGCTGTCTTACGACGGTCAGAACCTCAGCAGCATGGGCATGGTGAACTTCTGGCAGGATGACATGCTGTGGTACGGCCCATCTGGTATCGGCACAGCGCGCAGCCTGCACGAATTCGAGCAATATCACCAGATACCGTTTCTGGCGGCCTTTCCAGATCGGCGCGGCGGCGACCACAAAGCCCGCCTCGCAGAAGGGCGCTATGTGGCGACGACAGGCTGGCCCAGCATCAACGCCACGTTCAGCGCGGATTACCTGGGCGCAAGAGCCACGCAGCAGCCCATCACCATGCGCGTGATGGATTGGTGGAAGCGCGACGGCGACCTGCTGGCAGAGAATTGGGTGTTCATCGACCTGCCCGACCTGATGCAACAGGTGGGCATCGACCTGTTCGCGAAAATGCACGAGCAGATCGCCGCGCAGACATAGGATGATGGTAATTCTTGGGGCGCAATGCATTGCGCCTCCACAGATGGTCTGATTTTGGTGTGTTCATCAAAATAGCGGCAAGCCTGCCACCTGCACGCGCAAACGATACACCGACGTGCTGGCAGTAATGTACAGGCTGCGATAGTCTGCATCCCCCCAGGTGAAGTTTGTGGCGTGCTCCGGCATCAGAATTACACCCAGGCAGGTCGCATCTGGCGCGAAAACGTGCACGCCAGCCGGCCCACAGCAAAACAGGTTGCCAGCGCTATCGAACTTCATGCCATCCGGCACGCCGACAATCTGTGTCTGGGGCGCTGCTTGGGGCGCTGTTGTCTCTGCCCACACGCGCCCGTTGCTGATGCGGCCATCGGCCTCTACATCAAACACGCGGATGTGGAAGCGCCTGGTGTCGTTGATGTACAGTTGCGTTTCATCCAACGAAAAACACAGGCCGTTCGGCTTGGCGAAGTCATCCACGAGCAACGTCAACGCATTATTTGATGCCGGGTCGATGCGATACACGCCCGCGAACGGCAATTCCGGCTCACGCGGGATGCCCACAAATGCCTCGCGCCCGCTGGTGGGGTCCGTGAAGTAGATCGTACCGTCGCGCTTAACCACAATGTCATTCGGGCTGTTCAGTTGCTTGTTGTCGTAATGCGACGCCAACACCGTGATGCTGCCGTCGTGCTCCGTGCGCGTGACGCGGCTCGTGGCGTGATGACAGGTCAACAGGCGGCCTTCGCGGTCATAGGTGTTGCCGTTCGCAAGGTGGCTGTTTGGCCGGATGTCCTGCAAGCCTGCGTCCGCGCTCCACTGATAGATGCTATTGCCGATGATGTCGCTAAAGCGTAAGTGCGCATTACGCGGGTGCCAGGCCGGGCCTTCGGTGAATTTGAAGCCTGTCAGGTGTTGCGCTAGCTCTGTATCCGGCGCGATGATGTCCGTCAGGCGTTGGTCGCGGATGTCTAGCTGTACAATCGTCACGCTTTAGCCCCACAGCCTGTCGCTAGCAAGCTGCGCACCCTCAGCCAGTGAGCGCAGCTTGGCGTAGGCAATATCAGGATGCACCGCACCGAAGCCCGCAAACGTGCCGAAGCCGCAATCCGTGCCTGCAATCACGCGCTCACGCCCGACGATATGCGCAAAGCGTTCGATGCGCTCGGCCACCAGTTGCGGATGCTCAACGAAGTTCGTGGTCGTATCCAGCACACCGGGAATCAGCACCTTGTCATCGGGGATTTTGGCATCACGCCACGTCTGCCACTCATGCTGATGGCGCGGATTCGACGCCTCAAACTGGATGGCCTGCGGCTTGGCGCTCAGCACGATGTCGATAATCTCGCTCAGGTCCACATCATGCGTGTGCGGACCCTCGTAATTGCCCCAGCAGAGGTGCATCCGCACGCGGTCTGCTGGCACGTTCTGTAGCGCATAATTCAGCGCCTCCACCTGACGCTGTGCGGCCTGCCTGAAAGTGGCCGTGTCGTCATCGCGGAAGCGAATATGCCGCCCCATCGCTAAATCCGGGCAATCCACCTGGAGCAGCAACCCGGACCCAACGATCTTCTCGTATTCGACCTTCATAGCGTCGGCCAGCGCTTGCAGGTAGTCCTCGTCTTTTTGATAGTATTCGTTGGGCTGGAAAACAGCAATCACACCCGGCGACGCGGCATTCATGAACGCATCCGCTGCACCAGCAGAATCGGCAGCGGCTTTCAGGTTTGCGATGTCCTTTTCCAGTGGCGTCAGGTCTTTGATCTTGATTTCACCGCGCACCACAGGCCGATGATACTTCGGCGTGCCCCCTGCCTGCGCCAGACGGTCACGAAAAGCCGGGAACTCGTCTAAATCCTTCGGGGTGGCGCGGGGTGGCGGCGTCTCGGCAATCTCGAACCCGGTCAGGCGGTGGCGGATATAGGTCGCATAGCTGATCTTGCTCATTTCGCCGTCGCTGATGATGTCCACGCCTGCCTCGCGCTGCTTCTGCGCGACTTCTCGCACGGCACGCGCCATCACAGCATCAAAGGCAGCCGGGTCGTAATCGTCGCCGCTATCCTGCGCGAAAAGCTGGTCCACGACATATTGCGGACGCGGCATACTGCCCACATGCGTCGTCAAAATGCGGTCTGTGCTCTGTTTCATAATGTCCGTATCCTTGCACGCTAACGCGGCGAATAATCTTTGACCTCGGTGCCAGTCAAATCCTTGAACATCTGCAACAGCCTATCGTACTGCTGCTTATTCAGTTCGTCGTAATTCTGCGGCAGGACCATCTTGCCATTCTCGTCCGCGCTGAAACCTGCTTCCTGCGCCTGCTGCACAACCTTCGGCGGCCAGTACGGGTCCTTGCCCTCGTAAACTTCGTGGGATTCCAGCACCGCGAAGAACCAGCCGACACTATCGCCGCTGACCTCAAAGCGCCGCCATACGCCAGCCGGCAGCGAAATCGCATCCCACTTGTTCAGGATGAACTCGCCTTCGGGCTTATCAGGGTCCTCGTCATGGCCCCACAAGAAGCGCCACTGCCCCTCTAAAATGAAGAACATCTCTACGTAGTCGTGTGTGTGCCAGTGCGGGCCGCATCCCGGCGGTGCCCAGCCCATGCCAATCTGAAATTTGTGCGGGTCGGTGATGGCACGCTGTACCTCAAAATCCGGGTTTTCGCTGGCTGTATCCCCGACCACCGCATAATTCATGCGCCAATGGCCCGGTAACACACTGTCGATAAACATGATCGGGACGCCGCCTTGCTTGAGTTCGTCAAAACGCATGACACGCTGCGCCATGCTCGCTGGGGTTTGTTTTGGGTGTTCCATAAGCTGCATATTATCCTTGTTGTGCGGCACAAGCGTATTGTGCGCGTTGATGGTATCTTACAGTTATAGTGCGTTAATGCCATGTTTGCATACGTATGCAAACTATAACGCCTCGGCTGAACCTTGTCAACTTGCAGCGCAAGCGGACGTGCGATGGCACGTCCGCCGAAATACCTACCCCCTGAGGTAACTACTCAGGTACGTGTGCCATTTTTAGTCTTTTGGTCGCCAGACGTTAAAACGTCCGGCTCCGGTAACGACAAGCCTGCTCAAGCAGGCTGTATGCACCGTGCAATAGCCCCCTTCAGGGGGGTTGGCCCTGCGGAAGCCGCTGGCTTTAGCCAGTGGCGACACACACAGACTGGCCTGAGTCGTTACCTGCGGTTTACGGTGGTTATGCAGGGTAGTTACGCCTCCACGCCTAGCTCGGCCAGATAGTCGTTGATATTGACGACGGTACCACGCTGGATGGATTCCTGCGCAGCCGACGCGACGATCACCGACCACAAGCCCTCACGGGCCGTCGCCGTCGTCGTCTGCTGGCCATCCAGGTTATCCACAAAATACAGGTGCTCGTAGTACGTCGCGCCACTATGCCCACTGTCCTCAATGTGCGCCGGGTAACCCGCCTGGATGCGGCGTGATGGCCGATCCTGCCCACACATCACCTCGACGTTGTTGTGGGCTGGCGCACCTGGGATTGTATCACTCTGTTCCCAGGCCCGCAGGCGTCCGCTATCGCCACACAGCGTCAATTCCTCATAGAACATCGGCGCGAACATACACAGGTTGAAGTTAGCGCGGATGCCGTTGTCGTAGTCGATCACCACCAGCGCATTATCCAGAATATCCGAGCGGGCTTCGTTGTATTCAAAGTCGGCAAAGTTCACCGCCTGACTGCCAGAAGCGAAGATCGACAGCGGACGCGCCTGGGCAAAAAGGTTCAGCAGGTCAAAATAGTGGCAGCACTTCTCGATCAGCGTATTGCCGGAATACTGCGCGAACTTGTTCCACTGGCCGACCTTATCCAGAAACGGGATGCGGTGCTCCGACATGCTGATGAGCTTCAGATTGCCCAGCGTCTTGCGCTCCAATGCTTCATAGATCGCCTCGACAATCATGGGCTTGTAGCGATATTGCAGCCCCACCTGCAACAGCGCATCGTAGCTTTCTGCGATGCGCACAATCTCGGCTGCATCGCGCACATTGGTGCTGATGGGCTTTTCCAGCATAATCGGCTTACCGGATTGCGCCGCCAGCTTGAGCACATCAAGATGCGTGTAGTTCGGTGTGGCGATAATCAACGCATCGGCGGCAGGATCGCTGCAAGCGGCCTCGACGCTTTCATACACGATCAGCGGTTCATCGCTCCAGCGTGCTTTTGCCTGCTGTGCGGATCTAACGCTGCCGGGGTTGGGGTCGTACACGCCATGTACACTGGCGCGGCCTTCAAGGTGCGTCACGTTGATGTGTTCTTGGCCCATGATGCCTGCGCCGATCACGTTGAAGCGATAGCGCGGCGTGCTGCGGGCCTGCAAATAGCGGTCCGTCTCCGGCAAATATTGAAAAACTGGGCTGTTCACTAAAGCTGCGGAACGCTGTTCTTTACCGTTTTTAATCGTAGACATCTCTTTTTCTCTATCTCTCGCCTTCTATGGAAGGGCCTATCGCCGTTTATCTGCTCGTGTGTATTGTATCCACCATCCCCATGCAAACGAAATATGCAATACGCCAGGCAGCTATGATACAGATGGGTCAGATGACCCATATTTCGCACATAAAAGCATATCTTTAACGTGACTTCACACAGCGTTTACATTCCATTAAAGATGTTCCGTTAGGGTCAGGTCTGTTACAGCAAAACGAAAATTATTTTGTACAGGCACACAGGTTCTCGCAATGCTATAGCGAGACGCCTAGAGCAGCACAGCACTTAATTCCGATAGCGCACAGTAGCGGTAACAACCATCATCGCTGTTCCATCCGCAAACGCATCACCGCGCAATCACAGAGCATTACAACGCAGTAGCTCTGCCTTTAATTTTCCGCCGCTTAGTTTCTATCCACGACCAATATAGTTTATGAGGGAGCGCGAATGTCTGAGAATATCAGGCTTGAGAACATCATTAAGATTTACGGGCCAACGCCGCGCCAGCGTCCGCTGAAGATGCTGCAAGAAGGCGCGAGCAAAGAGGCCATCTTGCAAAAAACGGGCCACGTCGTCGGTGTGAACAACGTGTCGTTTGAGGTCCAAGAGGGCGAGATCTTCGTGGTAATGGGCCTATCCGGTTCCGGCAAGTCAACGCTGATTCGCTGTGTAAACCGTCTGGTAGAGCCGACATACGGCAAAATTTTCGTGGGCGAACAAAACATCGCTGAACTGGACAAAGAGCAACTGCGCGAAGTGCGCCGCAATAAGATGGCGATGGTCTTCCAGCATTTCGGCCTCTTCCCACACAGGTCGGTGATTGATAACGTCGGCTACGGCCTGGCCGTGCGCAGGAAAGACGAGGAAGAAATCCGTGAGCGCTCGATGGAAGCGCTTGATATGGTCGGGCTGAAAGCCTGGGCCGATTACATGCCCAACAACCTCAGTGGTGGTATGCAGCAGCGCGTCGGGCTGGCGCGTGCGCTGGCGACCGATGCCAACATCCTGCTGATGGACGAGGCATTCAGCGCGCTCGACCCGCTCATCCGCCGCGAAATGCAGGACGAACTGCTGAACTTGCAGGAAAAGCTGCAAAAGACCATTCTGTTTATCACGCATGACCTGGGTGAAGCGTTGCGCGTCGGCAACCGCGTGGCCATGATGAATGAGGGCGAGGTCGTACAGATCGGCAGCCCGCAAGAGATCATCACAGAACCCGCAAACGATTATGTGGCTGAGTTTATGGCGGACGTGGATTCCGGGCGTGTGCTCACGGCTGAATTCATCGCCAGCCCCTCCCACGCGCTGCGTGCCGATCAGCATGATGTCGATGAGGCGCTGAGGCGCATGGACAAGCACAGCATGACGCACATTTATGTGATCGACGGGGAAGGCTACGTCGAAGGCTTGCTATCCCATGAGACAGCGACGAAATCTAAAGAACAAGGCAAGCGCAAATTCAACGACATGCTGCGCAGCAGGCACCTATCCACCTCGCCGAATGCCCGCCTGAACGAGCTTTACGACATGAGCACGAAGGGCGAACCGATTGCCGTACTCGGTGACGATGGACGCCTGCGCGGTGTCGTCAATCCGCTGGATATTTTCAACGCGCTGTCCGTCACTTTAGACACAGAATCGACTGAAGATGGCTACGGCACCTCTAGCAACGGCAGCAGCAGTCAAAATGGCAGCAGCTACCGTCATGGCAGCAGTGGTAACCAGCAAGCCGAGACAAAAACAGAGACAGAGACGCAAGTTGCTGACTAGCAAGCAGCAACAACAATCTGACAAAGCCTACAAGGAGCAATATGCATGTTAAGACGTAAGCGCATAATAGGATTTTTGCTTGTGCTGGTCATGGCCCTGTTGACGACGGGTGCACTGGTCGCGCAAGACGACAGCGGCGACGGCCTATCAGATGACCCGTTCGGGTCGCTGGACGGTGGCCGCGCACAGCAAGAAGAGATCACGATTGGCGACCTGGTTTTCAATCTGTTTGACGAAGTGAGCTTCGGCAGCGAAATCGGTGATGCGGTCCAAGATGCCGTGACCTTCCTGAACAACAGCTTTTCGTGGCTCTTCCGCGATTTGCTGCGCTGGCCGATTGACCAACTTATCACCTTCTTCGAGGATGTCTTGATCGCCGTGCCCTGGTTCGTTGTGATTGGCGTAGTCGCTGCAATCGCCTGGATCACGGTACGGCGGGCAACCGCCATCATGAGCGCGGTCAGCCTGATGATAATTGGTTTCCTGGGCTTATGGGAACTGACGATGACGACGTTCGCGATGTTAATCACCGCGATGTTAATTTGTCTGGTTATCGGGATTCCGCTTGGCATCTGGGCAGCACGGAGCGACCGCGTTAATAACGTCATGCGCCCGGTGCTGGACGCCATGCAGACGATCCACCCCTTCGTTTATCTGGTGCCCATCGTCGTGCTGATCGGCGTCGGAACTGTGCCCGGTACGATTGCCACGATTATCTTCGCACTGCCGCCGATGGTGCGCCTGACCACGCTCGGCATCCGGCAGGTACGCGAAGACGTGGTCGAAGCGGCACGGTCCTTCGGCGCAAATGACCGCCAACTGCTGTTTGACGTACAGTTGCCGCTAGCATTGCCGTCGATCATGGCGGGCGTCAATCAGACGCTCATGCTAGCCCTGTCGATGGTGGTGATTGTCGCGCTGATCGGTGGCGGTGGCGTTGGCGAAGAGATTTACAACGCGATTGGCTCCGGCAAGCCTGGGCGTGCTGTGGTCGCTGGTGTCTGCGTGCTGCTGCTGGCCGTTGTGCTGGATCGCATCTCGCAGGGCTGGACGAACGTCGGTAGCAAGACAGCCACCGAGTAAGACATCCCTTGAAATACTGTGTGCTATGTGTAACCCTTTATGCGTAGCACGCAGGTCGCAACACCCAAATGTGGGTTGAAGCGGTCGGTTGACCGATAACTCAACCAATCTGTAAGAACGAATCAATCTGTAAAGATAGTAGGAGTAACACACTTTATGAGTAAGCTTTCTATTCGCTTGATCCTGGTTCTCGCGCTGAGCTTGACCGCTTTTGGCGCTGTGCTGGCACAAGACGACACAGCAGAGACTGAAATCAGCGGCACAGTCCGCATGGCCCGTGCAAACTGGGACACAGGTTTCTTTCAGGCCGAAGTCTTCGATAAACTGATGACTGAACTCGGCTACGACGTGGAACGCATGGGTACTATCGCCGCCGACCTGTTCTATCAGGCGGTTTCCGAGGGTGAAGATATCGATATGTGGGCCAACGGTTGGCTGCCACTGCACGTCAACTTCATGACTGCTGAAGGCGTCGTCGGTGATGTCATGCCAGTCGGCTTCCAGGTCGAAGCGGGTGCGTTGCAGGGCTATCTGGTGGACCGCGAAACAGCCGAAGCCAACGACATCACCAACATCATGGACATGACGAACCCTGAGATTGCCGCGCTGTTCGATAACGATGGCGATGGCCGCGCTGAACTGACAGGCTGCAACCCCGGCTGGGGCTGTGAGGCCGTGATTGAGGAGACGCTGGATACGCTGGAACTGCGCGACAGCATCGACCACGTGCAGGGCGAATACAGCCTGCTGATGCAGGATACGATTGGCCGCTACAATCGTGGTGAATCCATCTTCTTCTATACCTGGACGCCTAACTGGACCGTCGGTGAACTGGCGCTTGGTGAGGACGTTGTGTGGATCGAAGCGCCTGCGGATGAACTGGGTACGGAGCCAACCGCCAGCGTGCCGGGCTGCGTTGCCGATCCCTGCTCGATGGGCTTCACGGGTAACGACATCCGCGCCGTCGGCAACACGGAATTCCTGATGGAAAACCCCGCCATTGCCGCGCTGATGTTGCAAGTGTCTATCCCGCTGAGTGACATCGCTGCACAGAACCAACTGATGCGTGATGGTGCCGACTCGCCGGATGACATCGAAGCACAGGCCGAAGCCTGGATCGAATCCAACCGCGAATCGGTTGACGAGTGGCTGGCCTTCGCCCGCGAGAACGCGGATAACACCGAACTGGTGGAAGAAGCGCTGAATAGCTTTATGGATCAGTACGTCGAAGCCGAAGACGGCGAATCCATGAGCGACGAGAGCTAAGCGCAGCACGCGCCTAGCCACATCTCAGCAAGATACAGGGGGCGTGCCGATGGTGGCACGCCCTTTGTGCGTTAATGATTATTCCGCAACTGCTCAGCCCTCACCCCAAACCCCTCTCCCGAACGTGCCTTTGGCACTGGGAGAGGGGCTTTAAACGGCTTGCTTCCCCCTCTCCTAGCCGCGTAGCGGCGATTGGGAGAGGGGGATTGAGGGGGTGAGGGCCAATTCGCGGGCAAAATGGGCCTACCTGAGTAGTTACAGTATTCTCGTTTGCTGCGTTATTCGGCGTCTTTATCCAGCGTCAGCGAAAGCGTATTGATGCAGTAGCGCAGGCCAGTCTTGTCATGCGGGCCATCCGGGAAGACATGCCCCAGGTGCCCACCACAACGCCCACACACAACTTCGACGCGGCGCATCCCATGCGAGAAATCCTCACGTGTCTCGACGTTGCCTTCTGCAATCACATCGTAAAAGCTCGGCCAACCCGACCCCGACTCGAACTTCGTAGACGACGAGAATAACGGGGTGCCGCACGCGGCGCATTGATACACCCCATCACGCTTTTCATTCACATATTTGCCCGTGAACGGGCGCTCCGTGCCTGCTTCGCGCAGCACAACATACTGCTGCGGTGAGAGTTGCGCACGCCATTCGGCCTCGGTCTTGCTGATCTTCTCGTTCTGCTGGTTGTTAGCTGGTTGATCTGTCATGGTTTGCTCTACCTGTAATCCTACGGTCTATGCAAGTGTCCACCATTCTAGCGCGTTGGTCAACACTCAGGCGCAAGAATCGCCTCAGCGGGCCAGCAGCCAATTGCACAGGGCGACCTCGGCGCTTTTCAGATGCCCGACGCCAGCGCAACGTTAACGCTTCAAAATGAACACATGCCATAAAATAAAAACAACACAAAATTAAGCAGGAGTTGACGCAAAATGACCTATATTGCCAAGCCTTTTGTCGCTGGCACACCAGAAGCCAAAGTCGTCGGGCAGGTGGTGCTTGCTTTTTCGGAAAATCTAACAGCCGAACGGATTGCACATCTGCTACCGAAACACGGCCTCGATAACATCGACCCGGAAGCGTGGTACCCGCACCAAAGCTGGATGGATGTGCTTAAGGACGTTGAAGAAGAAGCCAAAGACGCCGATACGTCCTTCGTCGCCTTCGGGCGCAAGGTGGTCGAGACGGCTGTGATGCCCCCGGAGATGAAAACGCTTGAGGACGCGCTGCAAGCCCTGCACGCCATCCACCACCTGAACCTGCGCAACATCCCAGAGGACGAAGGCTATCACCTGGAAAAGCTAGCGGATAAGCACTATCTGGTGCACCACAACACGCCAAACCCCGAAGCCGTGATCTACGGCTTCTTATGGGGCATGGCGGCGCGTTTCGTCGGTGCTGCGGAATCCTTCAGCCTAAAACGCCGCCCAGATATTCAATCCGGCAAGGGCCGCGACGTATACGAGGTGAGATGGGGTATCGGCGTCTGAGCCGTCCCGGATGCCAAGAATGGCGTCCCCACAGGGCGTTCGTAGGGACGCATCGCGGTGCGTGCGCAAACTGCCGCCGCATTTGCGCCAACGTCAGGACAAGGCCGCACGCACGGCTTGCACCTGCGCATCGTCGTTATCCAGCCAGCCCGCCCACACGTCCTCATGTGCTTGCAGCCACAGACGCGCTGCCGCGTCCGGCGTTAAGCCTTCTGCCTCGATGCGCAGCAAAAACTCGGTCACCTGCTCGATGTCATGCGAGAAGGCCCGCAAGAATTCAGCAGCATCGGGGGCGCGTTCGGGCAGGTCCCCATGCGCCAGAATGCGCACATCGCTCGTCGGGTAGGCACAGCCGCGATCCGTCTGCCAGCAAGCCTCGGTGTAATCCGGCTCGGATAGCTGCACAAGGTCGTACTCGGCCAGCGGCCATGTCGGTGACCACAGATACAGCAGAATCGGCTCACCCGCATCATAAGCAGCGTCCAACGCGCCGAACAGATCGCTGGTGGAACTGCTGGTCACCTGTGCGTAGTTGTCGTCCAGGCGATAGGCTTTCAGCTTCAGGCAGTTGATCTTGTGCGCGGTCCAGCCCGGCACACCGCCGTAAAATTGCCCGGTGCCACCCTGACCATCCGAAAAGGTGCGCACGTAGCGCTCCAGGTCGTCAATCGCGCTCAGATCAGGCGCAATCGGGTCGATGCCGCGTTCGCTGTCGCCTTCGATCACGTAGCGCGGCACGAACCAACCCTGCACCGCGTTCGTAAAGTTCACGCCCAGGTCCACAATCTGGCTGCTGGCCAGCGCCTCGGACACGCTATCATCGAAGTTGTAGCGCTCCATAACGACATCGACTTCGCCGCGTGTGAGGCGCTGGAACGATGGCACCGTCGAACCCGGCACGGCATACGTCGGCACAGCATAGGCGCTTTCCAGGATGATACGCGCAATGGCGTTATTGAACAGGGCGCTATTCCAGTTCAGGTCCGCGAACGTCACCGCAGGCGCATCGTCAGCGAACGTCAGATCAAGATAGGTCTGGTTGCCTGCGTCGTCTGCATCGGCGGATTGCACCGGGCTACCGACCTCACGCGAATAGGCATCCTGAAACAGACGCGCCTGCACCTGCTGGAAGTGCATGGCGGGATCAATGCGGTCCCCGTCGGCGTCGAACCGCAAATCACCGATCAGTGTGGTCGTCGTGCCGTTCAGCGCACGACCCGCCGCCGCAGATGCATCAATATCACCTGCCGCTGCGTAGCTGCGCACGATGAATTCGACTGCTGCATAACCCGCCACCGAAAACGGCTCTGCGACGCGGCCTTCGTTGGCGGCATAGCGTGCTAGCTGAGCGTCGGCCATCACCGTTGACGGACTCGGCACCACCGACGCCCGATACAAGCCCTCGGCCTGGCAGCCAAGCTCATCCACCACCGAATACGGCAGCGCCATATCTGCCGCGTAAATCGCGCCCTGATAATCGTTATTGTAAAGCGCGGTCAACAATTGACTGCTCTCAAACGGTTCGGTGGCCAAGAACAGCGCCGCCGGATTCTGCGCTATGATGTCCTCGGCGGTTGCGCTGAAATCGGTGTTCATGTCGTCCACCGTGACCGTATCCAGCAGCGTAATATCCAGCCCGGCGACCATATCGGTGAACTGCCCCGCCAGCACGTCGCCGGTTCGGGTTTCGCTCTGCACCATCAAGACATCCAGCAGGCGGTTCTCTTGCAGCGTGGCGGCTATCTCTGCGGATTGCGTGCTGTTCGGTGCGGAAAGCCGGAAGAAGCGCGGGTCATCCAGCGGGGAGGCAAGCGGGCTGGTGGACGCTGGCACGACGATCAGGCTATCCAGTGCGCTATCGTCGGCCAGGTAGACAGCCTGCACAGCCTGATATTGCGGGTCGCTGGTCTCGGATGCGATCACGCCGAGCACGGTCTCGCCATTCTCTGCCGCTGCCACGATTTCGGCGGCGACGGTTGCGGCGTGTTCTGGCGTCCCACGATCATTCACCACCTTCACGACGATTTCACGCCCCAGCACACCGCCCTGCTCATTCAAGATGTCTGCGGCGAGGCGTGCGCCTGCGGCCTGCGCCTGGCCTTCACCGGCTGCCCTGCCAGAAAGCGGGGCAGCGACGTAAATCACGGCCTCACCGTCGAATGTAACGGGCGTGGGTTCTGTGGTTGGTTGTGCTGCCACATTCGCATCATTGCTAGCTGCACCTGTGTCGGGTGCGGCTGTGTCTGCGCCACAAGCGGCCAGTAACAGCGTCAGCACCACGCCGATTATGATTGACGTGAAAAATGGCATACGTATTCGGTGTGTCTGCATGGGGTCCTCGTGTTGATTGTTTTTACGTTACCTGATTTATACCGTAGTATTTCGGCGGACGCGCAGAAGCGCGTCCCTACACAGCCGTTTTTTACCTGGAAAAGCCGTAACTACTCAGGCAGGCATATTTTGCCCGCGAATTGGCCCTCACCCCCTCAATCCCCCTCTCCCGACCGCCGCTACGCGGCTAGGAGAGGGGGAGGCAGGCTACAAAAAGCCCCTCTCCATTGTTATCTGGGCATGAAGGGAGAGGGTTTTGGGGTGAGGGCTGAGTAGTTACACTGATCCAGACTTTGAGGATCCGCATGGGGGATGGGGCACTTATTCGGCTGCCTTCAACCGCCAGGGTAGGCCCGCCACCAGTAGCAGCGTATCGTCGGCGTACTGCGCGATGCGCTGGTTAGCCCGTCCCAATGCGTCCCGATAGAGGCGACCCAAACGATAAGGTGGCACCACCCCCATACCGACCTCATTGCTGATGATAAGCCAGGTGGCAGTGGATTCGTGATAAGCATCCAGCAGACCATCGACTTCGCCTAAAATCGCCGCATCGGCATCGGTCTGGCTGCAATCTTCCGGTAATTGCAGCAGGGCATTGGATGCCAATAGGGTGAGACAATCTACTACAATTGTATCGTAGTGATTAGCTTCTGCACGGATCGCCTGCTCAACCTGCAACGGTGCTTCTAGGGTTTGCCAATGTGCCGGACGACTCATCTTGTGTGCAGCGATGCGCGTGCGCATTTCGTCGTCGAACGCCTGAGCTGTCGCCACGAACAGCACCTGATCGCTGTGTTCGCGTGCCCAATTCTCGGCAAAGCTGCTCTTACCGCTACGTGCGCCGCCGAGTAAAAAAATCAACCGTTTGCCCATAGACCTAATCCCACGAGACAACCCAATTCGATCAGTTCGCACAATGCCCCATAGACATCCCCCGTGATGCCACCACCCAGCCGTTTCGCTGCCCAATTGCCAACAAAAAAGACAACCAGCCCACCGATTATCAACCCGATCAGCACGGGGATAACATCACGCGCTACAGTAACGACTGCCAGTAATGCGATCAACGTTGCGAGGATGACTTGCCAACGCCCCAAACCATCACGGAAGTAACCACCCAGTCCACCACCCAAATCACCGCCCTGATCAGATGAACGCGCATAGGGAAAGCGATACACGGCAAGCACCATCCCCCAGCGCCCGATTATTGGCGGCAGGATCAGCAGGAGCGGCGACAGCCCGGCAATAATCGTCCACTTGCCCAGCAGTAGCAGGATCAACCCGACGACCGCCCATGATCCGGCACGTGGGTCTTTCATGATCTCCAGGCGGCGTGCTGGTTCGACTGTCGCCAGCAGCCCATCGCAGCTATCGCCAAAGCCGTCGAGATGCAATCCGCCCGTGATGACGACCCACGCCAACAGGACAAGAAACGCCGTCGTGCCATCGGCGAAGGGTGAGAATTGCGCGATGGTTGCCATCAGCAAGCCGATCACCAACCCCACCATTGGATACCAGGTGAACGACCAGCCCGGCTTGCGGTCTTCAGCGTATCCGAACGGCAGGATCGTCAGGAAAGAAAACGCCGCCCGAAGATCAGCCCACATCAAGTTCGCCCATCTCGTTTAACGTCCGCATGGCAGCTTCAAGCAGGGGCAGTGCCAGCACCGCACCTGTGCCTTCTCCTAATCGCAGATCAAGTGCCAGCAGAGGTGCTAATTCCAGGTAAGCCAACGCGAGCGCATGTCCGGGTTCTGCACCGCAATGTCCGGCGATCAGATAGTTTGTCATATCCAGGTTGATCTG
>DAOTTW010000157.1:0-10224 GCA_034437615.1 Anaerolineae bacterium
GAACCGTAGGGACACCCAATGGGGTGTCCGGGGCGGCGTCAGCCGCCATAAAATACGGTCAAACATCAAATACCTACCCCTGAAAAGGGGGATTGAGGGGGCGAGGGCCAAGTTGCGGGCAAAACATGCCTGCCTGAGTAGTTGCCTTACTCCGATAGCGTAATCACGAAGCGGACGCTAGCTGTGTCTGCATCGTTGACGATGGAGGTGATACTTGCGCTATCCAGGACGCGCACAAGCTGCGCTACCAGAGCGAGGTCCGGCTCCATAGCGCTGAACTGTTCGGCAAGCGCCGCAAACGGCTCAAACGCGATATAGGCGAGGGCTTGCGTCTCCGGCAGGAAGTAGGCTTCTGCGGTGCTGAATGCATCTGTTTCGGCTAAGCCGCCTTCACCAGCGAGCACGGCCTGAATGCCATCACGCAGGCCGAGGCCGAACACAGTGTCGTTGTAGCCAACCAGCAGGTCCAGCGTTGCGAAGTCAGTCGGGTCCATCCCTGCGACACGCGCCAGAACATTGCCGACAGTGGGCACCGCCAGCGCGCCAGCTTCATCGCTCACGGGGTCACCGCCGAATTCACGCACGAGGTTGGCGAAGCTGGCCACAAGCTCATCGGCCTCTGCGCTGTCCGTGTTTTCGACAACCAGGCCAATATCCGGCGACACGCCCATCTCGAAGGGGACCACGCGCACGTAATTGGCATAGTCGCCCGTCATCCAACCGAAGGCGTCCTCGATGCTTTCGCCCGTCAAGCCCTGGAAGGTCAGGCGTGCGAAGGCGACGACATCGTTCAGCAGATACACAGCAAACTCAGGGTCTACGTCGCCACCTAGCAGACTGATCTGATCGGCATTGGGGAATTGGGCTTCCAACGCATCGGATAGGACGTCCAGCGCTTCAATGAGGCTGACGACATCTGTGCCGAGGGCCGTATCTTGCAGCAGTAGTGCCGTATCCGCAGGCAGATTATTCGTGAAGTCGGTGCTGATGGGGTCACTCATCAGCATCGTGCTATCGACCAACGCCGCGCCATAGGTCTGCGCGAAGTCAATCGTGAGCGAACGGCCATCCAGCAGCGTAAAGCCAAACGCCTGCGGCCCCAGCGCAGCGAAGACTTCACGCGCTTCTGCCAACTGTTGCATCTGCGTCGGGTTCAGGTCACCGCCAGCGTCTCGTAGGGCCATATCCAGCAGCGGGTTCACGATAGCGGGCACGTTGTTGTAGATCAGCGCGTTGTAGTCGTCCAGCGGCAGGGCATCTACCGTCGCATTGAACGCTTCGCTATCAGCCAGCGTGCTGCTCAGGTCCGGCAGGATGTTGTCCGGGTCGTTGCCAACGCTACCCACATACAGCGTATCATCCGTCAGGTAGTAGTAGCTAACGTAGCTGTAGCGCTCGATGTCCACCGGGGTCCAGAGTGTACCCCCATCGACTTCCTGGCCTTCGGTGTATTCGATGAAGGCGTCCCCGACGAGCGCATTGACGTATGCAACAGCACCATCACGGTCTGCGACGCTCGACATGATGATCGGCTCCGGCGGTGGTGACAAAAAATCTGTGCGTGGCAGGAAGACATCAGCGCCTATGCTGATGCCGATTGTATCACCCAGCCATGAGCCAATCAGCGACTCGAACGTCGCTTCCGGGTCGGTTGACCCTACGGATTGATCCAGCAGCGATCTAACGTTCAGGTCCGGCGGCAGGATGCCCTCTGGCAGTTGTTCGCGCACGCGGTTGAGCAGGCCGTCCAGCGTCTCGATGAAGGCATCATCCGCACGGACAGTGATGAAGATCGCGCTATCCGCCGGGGTGGATTCTGCGAGGTCGTCCAGTTCATCAATAGGTGTGGCTGCTGCTGGCACGACGAAGAGCGTCAGCGCAAGCAGGCTTAGCAGAAAAGTCAGCAATTTTTTCATCGTGTTGAAGCCCTTTCGTGTGGTTATGGGTCGATTCGTGGTCGTATCAAGCATTAATCGTCTGCTGCCGCTTCGCTAACAGGCACGTCGGGCATCTCACCCAGTGTAATTGTCGCACGCGATACTTGGCTCAGGTCTTCGTTGACCAGACCTGTAATTGTGCTGTGCGCCACCAGACGAATCGGGTTCGGCTCCGGCAGGTCACCCAGCAAGTCAGCAAGCTGTTCGGTCAGCGCGGCGATAGGTTCGGTGCCGATGTACCATACCTGCTGTGAACCATCCAGGAAGTAATTCTGTGCATCCTGAAATGTTGGGTCCGCCGCGAGGCCACCATCGGTATCGAGTGTGCCTTCGACGGCTGCGCGTGTACCGAATGCGAAGAAATCCTCTGCGGAGCCGAACAGCAGGTCCGATGCGGGGAAGTCCAGGTTTAGCAGGCCGCTGATGATCGGCAGGGCCAACGCACCACCATCGCCGTAGGACTCGATGCTGTAGCCTGCTTCATACAGTTCGGACGCCTGAAAGAGCGCATCCACCAGCGCTTGTGCGCCATTTTCATTGCTCGTCTGGAAGACCAGGCCGAAATCCGGCAGGATTGGCAGCGGGAAGTCCTGGTTATTGACTGGCACAGTGCGCAGGTATGTGGCGGCGTCACCGTCCAGCACGGGCAACACGTCGCGCTCTAAGCTCAGGCCCGTCAGACCTGCAAACGAGATGTTCAGCGTCGCCAGGATCGAATCCAGCGAGAAGGCCGCCAACACCAATTCCTCCTCTGGCGATAATGCACCTGCTGGCAAGAAGGCCGGAATGCCGCCCTGGTCGCTGATGTAATCCGACAGTGTGCGTAGCGAGTCCAGGGTGGCCTGGGTACTGGGGCCAAAGTCGGAGGAGTGGATAACCAGTGGTGCATCTGCCGGGATGCGCTCCGCGAAGCTCAGGTCAACCGAGCCAGGGGTGAAGGTCGGCACGCCGATGTCGTCCAGCACGTCGCTATTCGGCGCACCGATGACGCCATCCAGCGTCAGCGTATCGCCATCCAGCACCGTCGCCGCGAAAATTCCAGGGCCAACCGCCGTCGCCAGCTCTGTCAGCGCGGTCAGGCCAGCGCCCATCTGCACGCCGCTACGCTGCATGTCCATTTCCAGGTTCGCCAAATTTAGCGCTTGGATGGCAGGCAGGTCCATATAGGCCAGGATGTTGTAGTCGTCTTCCGGCAGCAACGCTAGCGTGTTATTATAGGCTTCATCAGCGGATAAGGCGTTTGTTAGGGCTTCCAGCGGCAGATCCGACGGAAAGATGCCCGCGAAAAGCACATCATCGCCAATGGCAAACGATGGCCCATCGGACCTCTGCGCATCTGCCGGGGCGATGAAGGTCGTGAAGGCGTCGCCCTCTGTCACCTCATACTCGGCAAACGATAGCTGTGCATCCAAAAAGCTGCGCACGAAATTCGTTGCGGCTTCGCGGTCTGTGATAGAAGCCGTCAGCAAACCCGATGGGATGCCCTCACCCGCGAAGTTTTCTGGTGTCAGCGTCAGGCCGACACTGACGACATCGCCCAGCCAGCTACCAATCGCGCTCTCGTAATCCGCACCGAAGGCGTCCTGTGCGAAGGCATCCAGCACATCGTTCAGGCCCACCCCAGGCGGCAACAAGCCAGGGATGTACGCGCTTGCACGCTGCAAAACGCCGTCTAGCGTTTCGATATAGCCATCATCGGTGCGCAGTGCAGCGAAAAACATGGTTTCGTCCGAGTAGAATTCGCTGTGTTGCGTCAGTGTGGGGATCGGTGTCGCCTGCGCTGTCAAGCTGCTGACAGCCAGCAACACCAGCAAAAATAATAAGCCAAGTTTGCGCATGAAGCATTTCCTTTCAGGTTAGGGGGCGATACAGTACAAACTCACTGATTCATTATAGAGGAGCGGGTTTATCGCAGATGAAAAAAACTAACAAAAATTGTTAAGCTGGGGCCTCAGCACGAGGTTTTTGACGGAATTCTATTACGTGCGCACGGCTCAAGCTCATCCTGTGTATGTGGAAGGTATACGATATAATAAGGCCGCGTTAGCATTCGCGGGAAGTAAGCATGTATCGCAGACGAAATCGCAGACAATTTCCATTACCGATACTCGTTCTATTTGCAGTGGTTGCCGGGGTCGTGTTCGTATTACTCGATAGCCGCCCAGAGCCATCGAGCACACCAATACAACCTGCGGACGAGGGGCCGACACAGGCCGCAGCATTGGCAACCCCCATCCCAACCGAGGCACCGACACAGGTGCCACCGACACCGACCGACAGCGCTGCGACGAGTGCCGCTGATGCCTCGCCATCTGCAACATCGTCATCAATTCCGGGCCTGCCTGATGTGCCAGACGGGGCGCAGTTGTTCATCCCCAGTGCGGGTATCTTCACGAATATCGTTGAGGCTTTCCTGGATGGCACAAGCTGGGATGTGAGCCGCCTCGGTAATAACGTCGGCCATTTACAGGGCACATCCTGGATCACCAGCGGCGGTAACGTGGTGCTATCCGGCCACGTAGAGCTAGCCGACGGGCGGCGCGGCATTTTCGCCAACCTGTACGATATTTCCGTTGGGGATATTGTGGAGGTTACAGCCGGAAACGACAATTGGCGCTACATCGTGACGGATATCCAGACGACCTCCCCCACCGATTTGACGCCGATTCTACCGACGCAAGAGGACCGCCTGACCCTGATAACCTGCGGGAGCTATAATATTCTCAGCAATGTGTATCAGGAACGCCTGATTGTGGTCGCTCAGCGCATCTAGCCCATAACCGAGACGTTTATGCCAAGCACCAGAGCCAAAGCCAAACCAACGCACATGGCCGCCCAACCTGCGCAGCAGCAGCGGGGTTTGCTTGGCCTATTGCTGGCTTGGGCGCTGCATCGCGTCTGGTTTGTACAGCCGGATTTGCTGCTGACGGTGACGATCAACCCGACCAGCACCATGCAAGTGCTGGTGCAGGCGGCTAAGCCGCGCCGTGAGCGCCTGGAATTGGGGCAGCTATTCGCCGATGGGCGGCGCTACTTCTTCCGGCAACGCAGCAACGGCGGCTTCAGCATGATAACCACCAGCAAAGTCCCCTGGCACAGCAGCAACCGCACCAATGCAGCGGCAGTCGTCTTCGGGGATTTCACGGCGATAGGGCAGGGCGCAGACGCCAACACGCGCATCCTGCTACGGGGCCGCATCAAGACCTTGTATCTGCTCAGTGTGTTTGCGTGGCCGACCTTCATGACTTCGATTATCATCTTTTTGCCCTGGTCGCCTACGCTAATACTCAGCGCCATTGTAGGGCTGTTCGTGCTATCATGGCTTGGGCACCGTAACAACGCAGCCCTGGAAGCCGCCGAGATGGTGTATTTCATAGAAAAAGTGCTGGAAGATTACATCCCTGCACCGACCCCAAAGCTGGTCGCCGAAAATGCGGACCTGGTGTATAAGCGGCGTGATTTCGCCCGTGCCTGGGAGCGCTTTTACGAAGAGCATGTCGAACCATAGGCCGCTTCAATAGCGTTAATTGGATAAAGCGTTTATGGCACTCAAACTCAAGAAATCCCCTGATGAACGGGCACAATTCACCAGCGAAGTGCCGCTTGAAGAATGTGTACGTCGCCTTGTCATGCTGGAAAACGAGCAGCAGCGCTTAACGCTCAACTGGCATAGCCGCGATCAGGTCGATTTTACTTTTAAACAGTATGAAATTGATCGTGGGGGCCGTGAGACGCTGCGCATCGAGATCACCGGCACGCTGGTTCGCTGGCAGGAACAGCACACCCGCGTTGCTTGCAACCTGCATGAGTACAACGCGCTGCTGCCCTGGCTCATAGTGATGGGCGGCGGTCTGGCTGTCACGCTGATTGTTGTGCCGCTGATTGTGCTGTATGTGGTGCAGGCGGATAGCGTCAACTGGTTGTTGATCCTCGGCGCAGCGCTGGTGCTGATGTCCGTCTGGCTGTATCTGGCGGTGATCTATGCCCCAGCAGACGACACGCCCGACAATCTGCTGGCCCAAATCGAGGACGTGTTGCGCTACTAGACAAAGCCGGATGTACTGATGGAGAAAGCAAAACGGATGCACAAAATCCTATGTGGGGGCGCACTGTACTGCGCCCTGGGTGCAATGCGTTGCACCCCTACAGATTATCCAGCTTTGTTTGCGTTGACCCATGAGGTGTATCATGGATAGAACGCTGGTGACGCCCGTTGATGGCCAATACCCGGATATTGAGACGCTCGCACTCGCCGCGCAGGTCATCCGTGACGGTGGGCTGGTGGCCTTCCCAACGGAAACGGTCTATGGGCTGGGGGCGAACGCGCTGGACCAGGCAGCAGTGGCACGCATCTTCGTGGCCAAAGGCCGCCCTGCCAACGACCCGATCATTGCGCACATCGCACACACGGACCAGCTTACCGACCTCGCCATCAGCATCCCTGCGCTGGCCTATGAACTGGCGTCTGCATTTTGGCCGGGGCCACTGACGCTGGTGCTGCGCAAGCAGGCAAGCGTGCCAAGCAACCTGACGGCCAATAACGCCACAGTCGCCGTGCGGATGCCAGCACATCCGGTAGCCAGCTTTCTAATTCAAGAATCCGGCGTGCCCATCGGCGCACCCAGCGCGAACCGCTTCAGCCGACCCAGCCCAACCAGCGCCTTGCATGTGCTGGCGGACCTGGATGGGCGCGTGGATGTAGTGCTCGATGGCGGTGCAGCCACTATCGGCCTGGAATCGACCATCGTGGATTTGACGCAGGCTGTGCCGACGGTGTTGCGGCCCGGTGGCATCGACTTAGAGGCATTACGCGCTGTCATGCCCACGCTAGCGCTCAGCCAACGCATGATCGCCGCTGATGACAGCACACCCGCACCCGCACCCGGTACGCTGGCCAAGCATTACGCGCCCGATGCCAGCCTGATTGTGATACGGGGTGATGCAGCCGCCGCCAGGGCAAAAATGCTGGCATTGGTGCAGACGCACACGGCGCAGGGTGAGCAGGTCGGTTTGCTGTTGGCTGATGGCGATGCGCTGGCTTTTGAGGGCTTGCCCGTGCAGATTATGCTATTGGGGCCGGATGTGCAGGCGATGGCCGCGAATTTGTTTGCTGGCTTGCGGGCGTTGGATGCATCGTCGGTGGATGTTATTCTGGTGCGTGCCCCGGAGCAGACAGGCATCGGCCTGGCTGTGTGGGATCGGCTGCAACGCGCCGCCCAGGGCCACATCATCGAGGTTTAGAACACGAGCAGCCAAGACAAATTAGCCAAAAATAAAGACAAACGTATGAAAACCGGAGCACGAAAATAATGCAACTCGCAGTGATAGCGGATATTCACGGCAACCTGACCGCCCTTGACGCAGCGCTAACCGACCTGAAAAGCGCAGGTGACATTGATGCGCTGTGGTGCCTGGGCGATTTAGCGGCCTTCGGTCCCCGTCCGGCGGAATGTGTGCAGCGTGTACGCGCCCTGATTGATGACTACGGCAAAGATAAGGTCAAGGTCATCGGCGGCAACACGGATCGTTATCTCGTCAATGGGGATCGGCCCAAAGGCCGCCCGGTGCGCCTGAAAGCCGAACGCAGCGACCCCGACAAAGACCCCGACGACCTCAGCGACGCCGAAAAAGCCGCTGAACTCTCCAAGCGCACGCGCAGCCTCATCACACGCGATACGGTGCTGAACTGGAACCTATCCCAACTCAGCGCCGACGATTACGCATTCATGGCCAAAATCATCGGGCGCGAAGCCCGCACCAACGTCGATGGCTACGGCGGCGTGATCGGCCTACACGCCATCCCTGGCGACGACGACGCGCCAAACCTGCGGCCCGATGCCCCTGAAGAAGAAGCCCGCGATGCCTTGCTGGATCGGTCTGGGCGCTTGGCGCTGGTCGGCCACACACACGTACAATTTAACCGCGATCTGGGCCGTTGGCGCGTGATTAACCCCGGCAGCATCGGCCTATCTTTCACGGATGCAGGTCATGCGCAGTGGGCGCTGCTGACCTTCGATAGTGGCAGCCTGAGCGTGGAACTGCGCAGCGTACCCTATGATTTGGATGCTGCTGTGCAGGATGTAGAAGCCTCAGATCATCCCGCGCCGGGCTGGTTCGTGGACCGTCTGCGGCAGGCGAAATAAGGCCAGCGAATGCCTAAACGTGAGCAATTCTTTCAGGATTTAGCGGCGAAAGATGCAGACGGCGCGGACAATCGGCAGGCGGCGCTGCTGATTGTCCAGGTCGGCGCGATGCCGAACGAGTTGCAACTCATCACACAGATTGCCGAATACGATGCCGCCGCCGAGGGCTTGCGCCCGATCCGCAATTACATCGTTCGTGTGTTGGGGGTGCTAGAGCATCGCGTGGTCAGCCTGGGTACGACAGTGGCTAGCGTCAGCATCGCAGACGATCACCCGCTACTGTGGGAATACAACACGCGGCCAACAGCGCTGTTCTTTCGTGGCAATGTCGATCATGCTGCTGCCAACGACCTGACGCTGGACATCCTGCAAACGCACGCCTCGACCTTTGGCCCCTGGCGGCGCTTCCCGGAATACCTGAACGTGCAGCAACCCCTGGCCACACTGCTGCAATCCGGCGGCGGCTTGCTGGGGCAGATGCCGCAACCGCTAGCCGATAAGCTGGTGCCTGTGCTGGAACGTCACGGCCTGGAGACGAAGCTGCAACACGGCACACCCTACGTACAGGCCCACGACAACCCGGCATTGTTGCAGCAGAAGCTAGCGGTGCTCTTGTTTGGCGCGTCGTATTTCATCTCGTATGCGTTTTCATTCGATGAGATGGGCACAAAGCCTAAGGCCATCCCAACAAAATAATTGACACGTTTTGCGGACCCGGCTTGCCGTGTCCCTACGAACGATGTCCTGTAGTGTAGGGACGCCCTTCTGGGTGTCCGAGCGGCGTCAGCCGCATTGCTTGTTTTTTAGCTGGAAAAGCCTAATCCGTCCGCACAAGGCTCGATATGATGCGTGCGTCAGGGTGCAGGCTTACAATCCACTCTGCAAGTAAGTGTGTAGCGTGGTGCATCCCCAGCGTGGGGCGCGGGTGGCCGATAGTCTGATAGCGCAGCGTGAATTCACCGGCTTTGTCGTCGCCACGTGGCGTCAGCATCAGGCCGATGTGCTGCTCTATCGTCGGTTCTTCGATGTTGGCTTCAAAGAGCAGCCTGTCGTAGCGCTGGCCCATGTACGCGGCGATAACGCTGACGTGAATACCCTCAGCGGTGTGTGCTGCCAGCTTCTCGAAGCGCTCTAGCATCGTTGGGGCGTCCAGTGGCGTCTGCAAGATGATGTGTGGCACGTCTAGCTCCTTGAGTAGTGGCACGTCCGGCGCAGGCTGTGCATTGCGCCGATACTTAAAGTAATGCCCTGCTCGGCCCTCACGCAGCCCTTTTTGCTCATATTTGGTCGTCAGCAGGCGTTCGGGCAGGTGATGCACCCAGGGCGCATCCAGCAGGTTATCGAGGCCGGGTGTATCGCGCAGTAGCTCGCGGCTCATCTCGGCATATTCGCGGATGTCCGTCGCCAGATACAGCAGGCCACCCGCTTGCAGGCGACTCACGATAGCATCCAGTGTATCCCGTTGCAGCAAACGCCGCCCGGAATGCCTGCTCTTGAACCAGGGGTCCGGGTAATTGATGTGTACCTGCTGTAAGCTATCCGGCGCGAACAGGTGATGCAAAGCGGTCTCGCCGCGTGCATTCACCGCGCAGGCATTACTAAGCCGGCGGTTGCGGATTTTCTTCTCGGCTTTTTCCAGCGACTTATTTGAAATTTCTAGCCCGATGACGTTATGATCGCTAAAATGCTGTGCCAGCGCAATCAGGTGGTCACCGTTGCCGAAGCCAATTTCCAGGATCAGCGGGCGTTCTGTGCCTAAAATATCGGCCCACTGCGTCGGCCAGTCTAGCGTGTAACTGCTCAGGTATTTGTTTGGCATAAGCTAACAGTCGGCGTATGATATGTGCGGTGTACGATGATGCATGATGACCGGATGTTGTCGTAATAGTGTGCATGTTTCTCACGTTATCCGCAAAATATGACGATAACATCGTCCCTGTGTAACCATAATAACACTGTAGGGACAGGGCAATGCCCTGTCCGGCGAACGCTGACGCGCTGACGCGCTGACGCGCTGACAACAAACGGACAGCTTAGGCCATCCCAACAAAATAATTGACACGGTTTGCGGACACGGCTTGCCGTGTCCCTACGAACGATGCCCTGTAGGGACACCCTTCTGGGTGTCCGAGCGGCGTCAGCCG
>DAOTTW010000158.1:0-7703 GCA_034437615.1 Anaerolineae bacterium
ACTAGGCGACGATGCGACGAGCCGTATACAACGCCGCCAAAATCAGCAGCAGATAAACCGCAAAGCCCAACAACGTCAGCAGCAGCACGGCTTCAATGCCCTCTACAAAGAGCAACGTCATGCTGTAGAAAAACCAGAAGGTCGCCGCGACCATTGTCACAATACGGACGCCGATAGCCACCGAACCCACTACCGCCCCCAGCGCGTCCTCGGCCACCGATGCCAGAATGCCCAACGCAGCCGTTAAACCCGCATCCAAAAAGCCGTAGACGGCGGTAATCAGCAATAGCGCGGGCAGGTAGATAGTCTGTTCGGGGTTCAGCGGCACGATGAACTGCGCGACGAAGCCCATGCGTAGCACCGTCGCCATCACATGATCGCCACGCAACGCCCGCAAGGACGCATACCACTTGCCGACCACAATCTTATCGTCGCTGATGTCTGTCAGGCGCAGGTTATCCCAGGTGCGGCCATTGCGCTCTCGGCGCACACTATTTGTACTCAGGCCCAGCGTAATCAGCGTGACGACCACATACAGCGAAAACGCCATCACAACCAGCATGATATTCAGCAGCCCAAACCAGTCTGCATGATCCGGCACGCTGGCCAGCAAGGGCGGGTAGATGATGCCAAAAACGCCGATGCCCATCAGGTAGCCAGCAAATAGCAGGGTCGGGAAGACCATCGCCGACGCCAGCGCAATCCACAGAAAACCGGAGCGGCTGTTGTTAATCAGAAAGCGCTGATGGCGAAACTCAGCACGCACGATGGGGTTGTGGCGGATGACAGGGGGCAAACGCAGAACAGGCAGGATGCTTTGCATGGTGATGATGCCTCGTTGATTGTGTTATGCACTTGATGCGATTATAGGCTAACACAGGTTGTACGAAACCGCGCTTAAGTCCTGCCCTACACATGCGCTCGTGCAGCGCTATAATCCGCCTCGGCTTTTCGCAATGGATCAGGAGCTTTGTCGAATGCGCAAACCCATGCTCAGCTTAGTTGCCGTATTTGCGCTGCTATTCATCACTGGCATCAGCGCACAAGCCCAATCCGACGGGCTAATCGGCCCTGCAAATTACCCGGATGACGTGAACCCGCTCACGGGGCAGACGGTGGATGACCCGGCAGTGCTGGACCGTCGCCCGATTATTGTGAAGGTGGTGAATGCCCCCGCAGAAGTGCGCCCTCAATTCGGCTTGATGCAGGCGGATATTGTGTGGGAGCACCTGCTGGCGGGCGGCATCACGCGCTTTGCGGCCATCTACTACAGCCAGGAGCCACAGCGCGTCGGCCCGATACGCAGTGTACGCCTGGTGGATTTTGAATTGCTGCGGCTGTATCGGGCGTTGCTGACGGGCAGCGGCATGGCGCAAGGCACCTATGAAATCCTGCTGCAAGACGCGCTGGTGAGCAGCCGCACGCTGACCGGAACCGGCCCCTGCCCTGCGTTTTGCCGCGATGAGAGCGTCAACGAAAAGCTCGAATACACGTTGTTTTCGGATGTGAGCGCATTACGGGCGCTGGCCGACGAAACCAACCGCGATATGAGCGTGCAAGCGGTCGGCGGCATGGCCTTCAGCGAGATCACCCCACCCGGCGGCATCCCGCTTGATGACATGCAGGTTTGGTATCGCAACACCAGCATTACCTGGTCCTGGGATGCAGCTAGTGGCCGCTGGCTGCGTGCGCAGGATGGCGAGGCACACCTGGACCGCACCAGCGGCGACCAACTCAGCGCCGCGAACGTGCTCATCATGGAAGATGCCCATATCGAACAGCCCTTCGTGCGCGATCAATACTGGGGGCCGCCGAATTTCGCCTTTTCGGTGAATTTCATCGGGCGTGGGCGGGCTATCCTGCTGCGGGATGGCCAATATTACGAGGGGGAATGGCGGCGTGCTTCACAGGACGGCGTGCTGACCTTCTTCACAGGCGACGGCGCAACGCTGGCCTTCAAACCGGGCAACAGCTTCTTTAACCTGATGCCGCGCTGGGTCGGGGCCTACAGCCTGGTTTTTGGCCTGCCAGAAGATCAACAGGCAACCGCGACGGTCAATGTGGCCAGCGTGAATTTACGCTGGGGACCAACGCAGAATTACAGCGCGGGCGATGCGGCCTTCCAGGGGGATACACTGCCTGCGATTGGCCGCAACAACGCCGGGACGTGGGTGCAGGTGCGCAAGGACGATAACGTGCTGTGGGTGGCGGCGTCACTGGTGGATTTAGATACCCCGGTGCTGCAATTGCCGCTGGTGCGCCCCACAATTGAGGGCTAAACGACCATCCTAGTACAGCACAGCGTAAATATACCATCAATGCGTCTACGACGCCCCGGACGCCCCATCGGGCGTCCCTACACGGTGTCATTCGTAGGGACACGCAACGGCGCGTCCGCAAACCAAGCAAACAACACGGTTGCCGTATTTACATCAACAGCCACAGCAAATATATTCTTGCAACGATTACGAAAAAGCAAAAGCAGAGGCAACACAGCAAACCTTATGGAGCGAGACATGCAAGCAACCGAGCAAGCACCAGCAAGCGAAACCATCATGCAACAATCAGCAGCAGCGAAAAAATGGCAAGCGGTCATCCGGCTATCGCGCTGGCGGGAGCATGTGCCGTTTACCATCGCGCTCGTCGTAATTGGCACAATGCTAGCCGTGCACCTCAACGCGGCGGTTATAGACTGGCGTATTGTGCCCGTCGTGCTGGCGAATATCCTGGCAATGTCCTTCGCGTTTATGATTAACGACGTGGCCGACGCCCCCGACGACGCCCTCAACCCAGCCAAACGGCAACGCAACCCGGTCAGCAACGGCACCCTGACGCAGCGTGAGGGCTATCTGATCTCATGGGTCACGTATGCGCTGGCGCTGGCGCTGTATGCGCTCAGTGGGGTGTGGGCGCTGCTGGTCGGCGTCGCAACGCTGGTGCTGTGCTATCTGTATTCGGCCCATCCATTCCGGCTGAAGGCCCGCCCGATTACAGATGTCGTCTCGCACGTGCTGATGCTCAGCGGCCTGCTGATTATGTCCGGCTTTTTCGCCTACGATGCCAGCCCTGGCATCGCCTGGTTGGTCGTCGTCGCTGCAATTTTATTCTCGGCGTATGGCCAGTTTTACAATCAGGTTGAGGATTATGAGGTCGATAAGGCTGCTGGCCTGAAAAACACAGTCGTCTTGCTCGGTAAGAACCTGACACGGCTGCTGATGTATGGCTGTGCGCTCGGTGCAGCGGTCAGCATCGGCGCGGCGATCTGGCTCGGTGCGTTCCCAGTGTGGCTCGGTCCGGTGGTGCTGATCGTCGTCTTTGTGGCCAGCCTGTTCACCTGGGATACCGACATGCGCGGCAACGCGACGGAGTGGTCCGGCTTGTTGCAAAAGCCCGCCTTACTGACGGCTAATATCATCGCGTTGTTGTGGCTGGCACAAACCCTGGGCTGGTTGCCGATGGTGTAGCCAGCATCATACACGCAGCAGGCCGTGCCCTTGCGTAACGCGGCTGCTGACAACGAATAACACGTCGCAATTCGCAACCCCTGCCATAACAATGCGTACCTGTATCTATACCGATGATACAAGCAGGGGCAAACACAGATGACCACACAAGCAGCACAGCGTAAATATAACATCCTGACGCGGGAAGCCCGCGCCAACCCACAAGCCATTTATGAGCAGATGCGGCAGCAGGACCCCATCTGGAAGACCGAAAATTCGTGGGGGCATCCGGTTTGGTTTTTCACGCGATATGAGGATGCCCTCGCCATCCTGAAGGATCAGCGCTTCGGCAAGAATATCCGCAAGGGGCTGTCTAAAGAATTCGCGGATGAGCATTGGGGCGACGAGAACGACGGATTCGCAGCAGTTAACCATCACCTGCTGAATATGGACCCGCCAGACCATACGCGCCTGCGGAATCTGGTACACAAGGCCTTTACACCGCGTATGGTGCAAAACCTGCGCCCACGCATTCAGCAAATTGCCGACGATCTGCTTGATGCGATGGCCCACAAGCCCCAAGCAGACCTGATTAACGACTTTGCCTTCCCGCTGCCGATTACGGTGATCGCGGAAATGCTCGGCGTGCATTCGGAGATGCGCGACAAATTCCGGCAGTGGACGCAGGTGCTTGTGTTGCCAGACGTCGAAGGCAACCCACAGTTGGCCGTGATGGAATTTGTGCAGTACATCAACCAGTTGATCGAAGAGCGCCGCAGCGAACCAAAAGACGATGTGCTTGGGGCGCTCGTCAATGCACGCGAAGCAGGCGACAAGCTCGACCACATGGAATTGCTGTCGATGGTGTTTTTGCTGCTGGTCGCAGGGCATGAAACCACCGTTAACCTGATCGGCAATGGCACGCTGGCACTGCTGCAACACCCGGAGCAAATGCGCAAATTGCAGCATGACCCCACGCTGATAAAAAGCGCCATCGAAGAGATGCTGCGTTATAACGGGCCAGTCGAGGTGCCAACACAACGTTACGCTTTTACAGATGTAGCTTACAAAGGCCACCAGATCAAGCTAGGTGACCAGTTGTTGCCGTCCTTGTTGGCCGCAAACCGTGACCCGGCACACTTCCAGAACCCCAATACATTCGACATTACGCGCACGCCCAATCAGCACATCGCCTTCGGGCACGGCATTCACTATTGCATCGGCGCGCCACTGGCACGCTTAGAGGGCGCTATTGCCATTAACACGCTGCTAGCACGGTGCCCAAATCTACGCTTAAACGCTAACGTCGAGGATTTGCACTGGAACGCTAGCCTTTTGCTGCATGGGATGAAGGGGCTACCCGTCGCTTACTCAGCGTAGGACACTCAACCGAAAGCCTTACAAGGCTCTGGATTGGAACAGGCTTTCCGGTACGCTATAATGGCGAACTATCATATAGCTGCTGGCCACTGGTCGCAAGCAGCACAATGAGCAACGTTCGTGTTTATACAGGGGTGGTGCGCACGTGTACACCGTCCGTCGGGATTCATCGACAGACCCCCATGCGCACCCTTCCAGGAGCAAACGATACCGATGACGCCTGAATTTATCTCCCGCCTTGTTGGGTTGCTGGTCTTTGCGGTTGTGGGTGCACGCCTGGGCGCACAAACCGCCGAATTCCTGAATCTCAACATCGAAAGCCGCGCCTTTATCTTCGGCCTGACCGGGATGCTGTTCGGCTTGATTGCGACGCCCTGGTTTACCGTGCGTCCGATTGTTTTCTTGCGACAGGTCATCAACGAAATGCCCGTTGAGCGCCTGATTACCTCACTGGTGGGGCTGTCAATCGGCCTGACCCTCTCCTTGCTGGCGGCTTACCCGCTTTCGTTGCTGGATGAGCCATTCGGGACGCTGTTACCGTCGATTGCGATGCTCGTGTTTGGCTATCTGGCCATGACAATTTTTGGCGTGCGTCACCGTGAAATCCTGGACGCCGTTGGGTCGCGCTTGGGCCGTACAACCGCTGCTTCACGCATGATGGGGCAGCGCAAGCTGCTGCTGGATACCAGCGCCCTGATTGATGGCCGCATTGTCGATGTGGCCGATACGGGTTTTCTCGGTGGCTCGTTGATCGTGCCGCGTTTCGTGCTGGCAGAGCTGCACCGCGTCGCGGATTCGTCTGATCTACTACGGCGTAACCGGGGGCGGCGCGGCCTGAATATGCTCAATAAGCTGCAACGTAACGACCTAGTGCCCGTGCGCATCATTGACGATGACATTGACGACATCTCAGAGGTTGACAACAAGCTGGTGGCGCTAGCGCTGCAAATCAGCGCCGCGCTGGTCACGAATGATTATAATTTAGGTGAGGTCGCAGCGGCGCAGGGTATCTCCGTGCTGAATATCAACCGTCTGGCGAATGCTGTACGTGCTATTTACATCCCCGGCGAGACGTTCGCAATTCGCATCATTCAGGAGGGCAAAGACCCGGATCAGGGCATCGGTTACCTGGATGATGGCACGATGGTCGTGGTGGAAAACGGCAAGGATTATCTGGACCGCAGTATCAAGGTCGAGGTGACGAAGCTGATTACCCGCGAGACGGGCCGCATGATCTTCGCTGTGCCACAATCGGAGGTGCGGCGGCGCAACGTCGTAGGCTAGGTATTTCGGCGGACGTGCCATTGCACGTCCCTACACAACCGCTGTGAACCGTAGGGACACCCGTAACGACTCAGCCCTCACCGTAACGACTCAGGTATGTGTCCCATTTTCAGTCGCCAGACGTTAAAACGTCCGGCTCCGGTGACAACAAGCCTGCTCAAGCAGGCTGTACGCAGCGTGCAATAGCCCCCTTCAGGGGGGTTGGCTCTGCGGTAGCCGCTGGCTTTAGCCAGTGGCGACACACACAGACTGGCCTGAGTCGTTACCGGGCGGCGCTAGCCACCGATATAGTACATCTCGACCTTCTGCGCTTGCTGCTTGCCCTCTGTGGTCCGCACCTCAGAGTAGCGGTCCCTGCGTTCTTGCCAGCGCCCCTGGATCAACGCTGCAATCTCATCATCGGTAGCGCCATCGCGCAACGGCCCCTTGAGGTCAATGCCGTGTGTGGCAAACAGGCAGGTGTAAATGCTGCCCTGTGGCGAGAGCCGCAGGCGTGAACACTTGCCGCAGAAAGGCTGTGTGACGGATGCGATCACACCTAACTCGCCCGCACCATCCTGATACTTGTAGCGCAATGCCGTCTCGCTGCTGTAATTACGGGCAAGGGGTTCTAACGGATAAACCGCGTGAATGCGCTCAAGCATCTCCTTTGCGGGTACCACATCATCCATCCGCCAGCCATTCATCGTGCCCACATCCATATATTCAATCAGGCGCAAAACGAGGCCGTTATCGCGGCAATAGCGCACCATATCAATCAGGCCAGCGTCATTGACGCCGCGCTTGATGACTGCGTTAATCTTGATAGGTGTTAGCTCAGCTTGCTGTGCTGCACGAATCCCCGCCAGCACGCGCTCAACGCTGCTACGGTTGCCGTTCAACGCACGGAAAACCGCATCATCGAGTGAATCCAGGCTGATCGTGACACGTTGCAACCCGTTTACCTTCAATGCGTCCGCTTTTTTGGGCAGTAGATAGGCGTTCGTTGTCATCGCAAGGTCGTGCACGCCCTCAATCTGTGCTAGCTGATGCACCAGCACTTCGATGTCTTGACGGACCAGCGGTTCGCCGCCAGTGATGCGCAGCTTAACCGCCCCCAGACCGACGATGATGCGCGTCAGCCGTTCGATTTCCTCAAACGTCAAAATCTCGCTGTGTGGCAAAAACTGAAATTTCTCGCCAAACACCTCTTCAGGCATACAATAAGTGCAGCGAAAATTGCAGCGATCTGTCACGGAGATGCGCAGGTCGCGCAATGGGCGGTTCAATTGGTCGTTTACAGCAGGTTCGGTCATAGTTTACCTATTTGAGTGGGTTGTCCTCAGCATAAAAAAGATGGTAAAGCAAGATGCTTAGAAGTTCGTTATACGCCAGGTTGCGTCAAAGTTACGTTGATTAATTTGCCAATGGCGTCGCATGGCGAATCTCTGGTATGCTCTGCACCTGACACCCCTTTCAAACAGGACCATCAGGTGTTATTTATGGACAACCATAACCACATAATGGTTGCGTCGCAGGTGGCTATAGCGCGGTCGGCCCTGCTTGCTTATTACGACATACGCTGGAACTACAAAACGCAACAAAGGAGTAGATAAT
>DAOTTW010000159.1:0-5201 GCA_034437615.1 Anaerolineae bacterium
CAGTGTACACTGAAAGCATGTCGATTAATCAACCTAGAGGAGCCAAAACATGCGTATTGCGCTAGATGCGCTAGGAACCGACGCACGCCCCGAACCAGATGTAGCAGGCGCTGTGCTGGCGGCAAGCGAATATAAAGACACGATTATTCTGGTCGGGGATGAAAACCGCATCCACACCGAAATTGCAAAACATAATACATCGGGGCTGACATTGGAGATTGTGCCCGCAGAACAAGAAATCCACATGGACGAGAAACCCAGCGAAGTGCTAAAGACAAAAACAGGCTCGTCAATGCATGTGGGCATGGACCTGATCAAATCCGGCCAAGCAGATGCCTTCGTGACGATGGGCAACACAGGTGCGGCGCAGGCCATCGCCACCCTTAGCACCCTGCGCCGCATCAGTGGCGTTAAGCGCCCCGCCCTCAGCACCATCTACCCCGTAGCAGGCCGTCAGATGATCTTCCTCGATGTCGGTGCGAACGCCGACTCACGTGCTGAGTGGCTGTTACAATTTGGGATTATGGGCAGCATCTACGCCGAAACCGCACTAGGTTTGAAGAATCCGCGAGTTGCGACGCTTTCAAATGGGGAGGAAGAAGGCAAAGGCAATCAATTGGTCCGTGATGCACAAAACCACCTGAATGCAGCCTCTTTGAATTACGTCGGGCACATCGAACCCATCGAAATTACCCAAAACCGCGCCGATGTCGTCGTGATGGATGGCTTCATGGGTAATATCTTCCTGAAGACATTTGAAGGCAGCGTCAGTTACTTCACGGGCTTGCTGCGCGAGGAAATTAAATCAAACTGGACAGCAAAGCTGGGCGCACTGCTCATGCGAGGGGTATTCGGGCGTGTGCGGCAATATTTTGATACGGATGCCATCGGTGGTGCGCCTCTCTTGGGCGTAAACGGTGTTGTTATTATCGGGCACGGAAGTTCATCCGCACGCGCCGTGAAAAATGCTATTAATCAGGCGCGTCAGGCTGTCGCAGGCGACACCGTCGCAGCGATCCGACAGGGGTTGGCACAGCAACAGGACCCCACACCGATAGACGCCATGACCCAATCGCAATAATCAACACACCAGCAGCAAGCGGTGCAAATAAGTGGCTGTGTGATGCACAACCATCCTTCGTATGCGTAGATCTGACTGAGAGCATGACTATGGCAGAAACGTTACAATCCGTTCAGAAATACATCGAAAACCACGACACGAAACGGGCAGAAATTGCGATTGCGCGTTTGCTGCGTCAAAATCCCACCAATGCAGCGCGGGTGAGGCTGCTGCTATACCGTGCACGTGTACGCCTACTGACAGATCGCCCCGGTGAAGCGACTCAAGACTTGCACGAGATAGGCACCCTCAATCAGCAGACGCTCGATCAACCGGAGGCGCTGGAATTACTTGCAGATGCCAATTTAGCACGCTTTGAAGCGGCTCAGGTTGGCTTTACGGACCGGGCTGACATCCATGCAGCGCAAGGAATCTACGAGCGCATCCTGACGCAAATGCCCAAATACGATAATAATGGCTGGGTACAATACCAGCTTGGCCGCATCCATTTGATGCTAGACCAGGTGCCAGACGCACAGAACCACTTTCGTAAAGCCATGTTCATGCCTAGCCACGTGCAAGCCCTGACAGCCTACTGCTTTGAGCGCCTCGGCTTCATCGCTTACTACGAAGCACGCCAACCCGAACAAGCACAAGTATTACTCGTCAAGGCCACACAAACCTACCCGGATAACGCATCCAAGCTCTGGCTTGTGCAGGTATACACATTGCTCAGTCGCGTTTTGCGCAGGCTACGACCAGATGAAGCGACCAGCGCGGCCCGCGAAGCTGTCCACATCGCAGGTAATATGCTGCATGACCGTCTGCCACTCGCAGAGGCCCTTTTCACACTTGCAGAGACGCTCTCAGCGCAACCAGACCGCGCCAGCGCCGTTATCGAAACCGTCAACCGATTTACAACCACAACAAAAACACCGTTAGGGGTTGATGTCACCTGGTCACGGATTTATGAAATGTTGGGTGATGCCTACTATCAGCTTAGCGACAATACATCCGCTATCGCAGCCTACGAGAACGTGCTGACCTACAACCCCGACCATCCCATGAAGGATAGCGTGCAGTTTCGCATCGCTAGCGCCCAATACAATCAAGGCGACTACCAGGGTGCAATCGACACCATCACAACCTTGTTGACCGATGCGCGACGTGATGGCCAAGCAATGCAGGATCAGCGCGTATATTACTTGCTCGGTGACGCAAACCAAGCGCTAGGTCAGCATCAGGCCGCCAAGCGTGCGTATGCACAACTAGACGCTGACAAGCAATCACAGGGCAGCGCACAACGGGCTACCCTTGTAAAAACCCGCCCTGACCCTTTATAATCCTCCGAATCCAAATGATTCCCATTCTACTTTCAACGAATCTAACGTAATGCAACTATCGCTGAGGGCCGTATGTCGCAAAAAGTAGTCGTAATCGGTGGTGGCTTAGCTGGCACAGAAGCCGCATGGCAACTCGCAGAACGTGGTATCGCAGTCGATTTATACGAGATGCGACCCCAAAAACAGACAGGCGCACATGTCTCGCATCGCTTGGCCGAACTCGTTTGCAGTAATTCGCTTGGCTCTAAGCTAGCAGACCGGGCAACTGGCTTGCTGCAAAACGAAGCGCGTACCCTGCGTTCACTCTTGCTGGATAAAGCAGACGATGCGGCAGTGCCCGCAGGCGGTGCGCTAGCCGTAGACCGCGAACGCTTTGCACAGGGCGTTACGGAGGCCATCGAAGCACATCCGCTGATTAACGTGATACGCGAAGAAATGACACAGATTCCAGACGGCCCGACGATTATCGCCACTGGTCCGCTGACATCTATCGCACTCTCAGACGACATCGGCAGATTAGCAGGCCAAGAATACCTGTATTTCTATGATGCGCTCTCACCGATTGTCGATGCCACCACAATTAACATGGACATCGCATTCAGGGCCAACCGTTACGGACGCGGTGACACCGACGAAGGCGATTACATCAACTGCCCACTGGATAAAGCAGAATACACACGGCTTGTGCAAGCCCTATGTGAAGCCGAGGTCATCGAACTACGTGATTTTGAACGCGAAGACCCACACTTCTTTGAGGGTTGCGTTCCAGTAGAGCAGCTTGCAAAGCGCGGCGATGATACGCTGGCTTACGGCACCATGCGACCGGTTGGTTTGCGTGACCCACGCACCGGCAAGCGCCCTTACGCCGTTGTGCGACTACGCCGTGATAACCTCGCAGGTAGCCTATACAACATCGTGGGCTTTCAGACGAACATTCGTTGGGGCCAGCAAAAAGAAATCCTGCGCCTGATCCCCGGCTTAGAAAACGCTGCGTTCGTGCGCATGGGACAGATGCACCGCAACACGTTCATCAATTCACCCACGCTACTGAACGCCACCATGCAATTTAGACGCCGCGACGACCTGTATTTTGCTGGCCAGATCACAGGTATTGAGGGCTACGTCGGCAACGTCGCAACGGGCTTGTTGGCTGGCATCAACATGGCACGCTACTTACAAGGTCAGCCCACATGGACGCTACCAGAGACCACAATGCTTGGCGCACTCTGCCACTACGTCACACACACACAGCCAAAACACTTCCAGCCCATGAAGGCTAATTTCGGCATCATGCCCGAACTCGATAAACACATCAAGGACAAACGTGCCCGCAAACAAGCCTACGCTGAACGCGCTTTAGAGCACCTGAAGGAGGCTATCATGTTGCTCAATGACCCGTACCTCACACACATACAAACAGCCACATCAGAGGCCACGCCCTAACCACCTGACCGTAACCAAAAGAAAAGATGCTATGGAATTTCAAATCGAAAGCACCCTACGCGAACGCGCTGTCCTGGTCGGGCTAGAGGTCCGCAGCACGCGCCCCTTGCTCAGCATCGAGGATTCCCTGTCTGAATTGGCATTGCTGGCCGATACTGCTGGCATGGAAGTCGTCGCGCAAACGTGGCAGGTACTCAATAACATCGACCCGGCCACCTTCATCGGCTCCGGCAAAGTGCAAGAAGTGCTGGCAATGATGCAAGATCAGGAAGCGCATACTGTCATCTTTGATGATGAGCTGTCACCACGCCACCAACGCGAACTCGGCAAAATCTTGGGCGAAAATATTAAGTTGCTAGATCGTTCCGCGTTGATCCTGGATATTTTCGCCCAGCACGCTAGCACCCGCGAAGGCTATTTACAGGTTGAACTCGCGCAGTATGAATACCGCCTGCCGCGCCTCACTCGCCAATGGACGCACCTTGCGCGTCAGGCTGGTGGCGGTGGCGCACGTGGCGGCTCCGGTGGCGTCGGCTTGCGTGGCCCCGGTGAAACGCAGCTAGAGGTCGATAAGCGCGAAATTGGCCGCAAAATTGCCAAGCTGCGCGAAGAACTGGAGAGCGTTCGCCAACATCGCAGCCGTCACCGTCAGCAACGCCGCAAAACAGGCATTCCAGTCGTTGCGCTGGTCGGCTACACCAATGCAGGCAAATCCACCCTGCTGAACGCCGTGTCCGATGCGAAGGTCTACGCCGCAGATCAGCTTTTCGCTACGCTGGACCCCACAACGCGCCGCGTGACGCTTCCATCCGGGCGTGATGTGCTGTTTACGGATACCGTCGGCTTCATTCAGAAGTTGCCGACGACGCTCGTCGCCGCCTTCCGTGCCACACTGGAAGAAATCCTGGAGGCAGACGTGATCTTGCAAGTTGTCGATGTCTCGCATCCCAACGTAGACGCACACATTGAAGCCGTCGAGGATACACTCGCAGAAATCGACGCACCCAGCCATGTGCCGCGTGTGCTGGTGTGGAATAAGCTGGATCGTTGGCATAGCCAACCTCTGCCGAGAATCACAACAGCAGGCGAATACGCCGGACAGGTAGCCGTATCCGCACAAGAGCAAGCCGGAATGCCGGATTTGCTACAAGCGGTAGAGGATGCACTCGCGGCACGCCTGCGCTATCTGGAGTTGCACATCCCCTATGAACGGGGTGATCTTGTCTCGCAGTTGTTTGATCTAGGCCGCGTGCTAGAGCAAAACCACACCGCAGAGGGCGTTATCCTGAAGGCAGAATTGCCAGTATACTTGATTGAACGTTACTTGCAGTATGAGCTTGATGCTTAAACCAGAC
>DAOTTW010000160.1:0-7422 GCA_034437615.1 Anaerolineae bacterium
GTACGACATTGTTGCGGACCTACCCGGAGATCAGCGAACGCCTGACGGAATGGCTGAGCGCACAATTCGCGCCTTGATGCGTTTAAAGGGTGGCCGCTGTTATGTGCTGCTAGCGCGTTATAATCATTCTGTGCGATCAACAGCCCTTATAGGAGACTACAGGAGACACTTTATGCATTTAAGTGCGATATTTCTAAAGACGAAATTTTTGCAGCGCATAGAGCGCAAAACGCTATTGCTGCTGTGTTTGATGCTCGGCTTGGCCTGGCTGACGTTGGCGGCACAGGCGCAAACGGAACCAGTTATCCCTGTTTTACCCGCCGAAACAGAGGAACCTGGCACGTCACCGGGCAACGTGCCCAGCCTGGAAAACGCTGGCCAATTCAGTCAGCAACAAGGGCAAGGTGACGACGACCCAGCCGCCGCGCCCGCTGACCAGGCCGAACAACCCGCTGCGATCCAGCCGCAGGGGGGCGCAGCCTGCCCGACACTGGTACAAGAAGCCTTTAACGCTTCACAGCTTGTGTGTGAAGGGGCCGCGCCGGGTCAGGCGTGCGTCGGTAACGGCATCGTGGAAGTTACAGCCCGCACGGATGATGTTACGCTGGCGCAACCGGGGGACACAGCACGCTTTAGCGATCTATCGACGCTGCGCGTGCGCACCGATGGCACGGAAAATAACCTGTGGGCCGTCGTAGAAGCCGATACACAATTTAATACCAGCGCTGGCAACGCAGCCTCCGCGACACTCGTGGCCTTTGGCGATGTCAATATCACGGACCGAGGCGAAGCGTTCAACCCCAGCGTGCGAACAGGCACCGTGCTGGCCACACGCGGCATGAATGTGCGCCGCAACCCGGATAATCAGGCTGTGGTGGTGTATCAGCTACAGGGGCAGGATAACATCGTCGTCACGGGTATCACGGCGGACCGTGAATGGATACGCATGGAGATTCCGAGCGTTTATGGTGGTATTGGCTGGGTGTATGCGCCCTACATCGACGTTCCGGGTGGTGCCGAAACGCTGCCCACTGTGACGCAGGATAGCCCACGCCCAGAACTCAACCGCCCCACGTTCGGCCCGATGCAAGCCTTCAGCCTATCCAGCACGCTCTATGATACCTGCCCGAACGTTCCTGATAGCGGCCTGCTGATGCAATCGCAATCCGGCACGAGCAGCAATTTACGTGTGCGCATCAACGGCGCTGAACTGGCCTACAATGGCACGGTTTACATTCAGGCTGTGGCTGGCCAGACGATGACGATCACCGTGCTAGAGGGTGATGCGATATTAATTGCGGGTGGCAGTGAACAGAGCGCCAACGGCGGCGATCAGTTGACCGTCACGATTGATAACAACCTGGAAGCGACAGGTAGGCCACAGATCAGCGGGGTTGCTCTGGCCACGTTCGAGGGTTTGCCTGTGGGTTTACTGCCGCGCCGTTTCGCTGTATCTGGTACGGGCGATGTTGACAGCCAGCCCGCACAGCCTGCGCAGCCACCGACGGATACAGGCGGTCAGGCGCAACCACCAACTGCTACAGGGACTGGCGACACAGGCGCAGGCCAGCCGCCTGCTGATGGCTGTGTGATTAGCGCCGAGAGTGGCGACCGTGAGCTACGCGGCGGCCCCGGCGTGAATTACAGCATCGTCGGCAGCTTGCAGCAGGGCCAGAGCGTTGAGGGCACGGGGGTTGCTGTTAGCGCGACGGGCGATTCCGTCTGGTATGAGACGACACAGGGCTGGGTGCCGATCACAGCCGTCACCACCAGCAGCGCCTGCCAATCTTTGCCGCCTGTGGCCGCGCCGCCACCTGGTTGATCGTGCGTTTGAGGTACAGCCGATGCGTGGCTGCCGTGTGCCGTGAGGCACATCAGCCGCTTTCGGGAGGGTCATGACCCTCCCCCACAAACAAAATGGACCGACATGAATGCTTGATTGGGTTTGATTGCAATATACATCAATTGGCTGATAAGGTTCGCTTGCGTTATACTGAGGGTAGCCATAAACAAACTTAACGCACCTATACTATGGGTTTATTTGATATGGTTTTGCCCTCAAATCAGGATTTTGCAACTGAAGTCAAATCGGATCGTCTGAAAATACTGTATCGCATTACGCTGATTGTCTGTTTAGCCGTCGCGCTCTTCCTGATGGCGTTCGGGCTTTCCGGTGCCATCCCCGTAAACGCTACTTTGGGCATTCTTATGGCAACGGCTGTCATGGCTGCTGGTTGCTTCCTCGCGGATTTTCTGCTGCGGCGTACAACGCTGGATTACGCAGCGATGGCCTTCACGCTGGGCGGTGTGGGGTCCATTGTCGCGCTGATGATGCAGGGCGATTTTACGGCCTTGCGGGTGTTGCCCTTTAGCCTGCCGATCATCGTCTTTATTGTGGGTTTGTTGCTTTCGCCAACGAACAGCTTCATCGTGGCGTTTCTGTCGTCTGCTGCGATTGTGATTGTGCCCAACCTGGCAGATGAGGCCGTCGTCACAGCGAATTTAGGGACGTATCAGGCGTTTGCTATCTTCTTGACGTTCCTTGCGGCGTTGCTGGCCACACAGGTAACGGGCGAACTCTATCAGATTACAGAGTGGGCGCTGATGAACTACCGCAATGAGCGCGAGACCAACCGCGAACTTTTTGAAAAGCGTGAGCAATTGCAATTGAGCCTGAAGCGTAGCGAGGCGCTAGCCGATCAATTGCAGGATACAAATAACGAACTCGAAGAGGCGCGTGCAGCAGCAGAAGAAGCCAAGAACTTTCGCGGGCAATTCCTGGCCAATATGAGCCACGAACTGCGCACGCCGTTGAATGCGATCATCGGTTTCAGTGAGACGATGCTGCAATTCCCGATTATGTACGATAACGAGCAACTGCCGAAAGCCTATGAGGACGACCTGAGCAAGATTTACGAGAGCGGGCGACAGCTTTTGTTTGTCATCAACGATATTCTCGATCTGGCGAAGGTGGACGCGGGCAAGCTAGAAGTTCACATGCAGGTTGTGCAGCCTGGGCCAATCGTGCAGGCGGCCCTCTCCACCACGAAGGGTCTAATCGGCGCGAAACCCATCAAGCTAGAGGCTGATCTGCCTGCCCCGATGCCGGGTGTGTGGGCCGATGAGACGCGCTTGCGGCAGGTGTTGCTGAATCTGCTCAGCAATGCGGCTAAGTACACCGATGAAGGCCAGATTCGCCTGGCCATGCGCGAAACGCACGACGCTGATGACAAAGCGTGGCTAGAGTTCGCGGTGTCGGATACGGGCGTTGGCATCGCGCCAGAATTTCAGGATACGGTCTTTGGCGAATTCGAACAGGCGCAGGACGCAGGCCGTGACCCGCGTGCAGGTGCGGGCCTGGGCTTGGCGATCACGCGGCAATTGCTTGATCTGATGGGTGGGCGTGTGTGGCTGGAAAGCGAAGTCGGCGTCGGCAGCACGTTTTACTTCACGGTTCAGGCATACGCGCATCAGGACCGCACAGAGCAACCGAGCGCAGCACCCACCACATCAACTGCAACGCAGGCGCAAACACCACAGGCAACCACCGATACACAACTAGAGGGCCAGAGCTAATGCGCATATTATACGTAGAGGACAACGCCGCGAATGTCTTGCTGATGCGGCGGGTGGCGCGTGCTGGGGCGCATGAGGTGTTTCACTATATTGATGGTGAGGAGGCGCTGCGCAAGCTCGATAGCGTTCGGCCAGACCTGATTTTGCTGGATATTCAGATTGCGGGTGAACTGAGTGGCCTGGATGTCGTGCGCAAATTGCGCACAGATGGCTACACAACACCTGTAATCGCTGTCACGGCTTATGCGATGGTGGGCGACCGCGAACGCTCGCTTGAAGCGGGCTGCAATGAGTACATGGCCAAGCCGCTGGATGTTGCGCACCTGCTGGAACTGTTCGATCAGTACGACCCGGCGAAAAACCCTACTAATGGCATAGCACCAGACAAAACGGTATAGGCGCACGACAGTGTGGACGGCAAAAACTGGTGATGGCGGGACTACTCAGGGGCGAAGTGGTTACTATGCATTAGGTCTTAAAGTCACACAATAAATTTATGTATAACGTATTGATGGAGTATCGGCAGCATGTCACAAAAAAATGCCTTAATTGTCGAAGATACAGAAGCCAACCGAATTTTTTTTGAACGTTTACTGGCGCAGGCAGGTTTTGCGGTGCACGGGTTGGCCTGTGGCCGCGATGCGATGGAAAAGCTCAAGACGATGCCGCAACTCTCGCTAGCCGTCTTTGATATGCAGGTGCCGAACTTCAACGGGCTGGATTTAACGGTGCAAACGCGGGCACTATTCCCCGATGCGTGCATTGTGGTGGCCACGATGCATGACGAACGCACGCTGATGGAAAGCGCCTTCCAGAAGGGCTGCAACATTTTTCTGGTGAAGCCGCACGGCCTGATTGAACTTTACAATCGCGTGACCAAGCGCGGCCTTGAGCAGATCAAGCGTGATGGGCATCTGGTGATTGACCAGTACGGCCCGCGCAAATTCGATTTAGCGTATCGTTAGCGTCTGTGCTGGCTCGTCGCCGTGAATATCATCATCGCGCCTGGCGCATTCAAACACAGCCTGAGCGCCAGCGCTGCGGCTAACGCGATGCAACAGGGCTAATCATATCGTTACGATGCTTTGGACCAGCTATGCCAAACAAAACCCAATGTAGGCGAGACACGTGTGTCTCCCGCTACTCTGCACGCAGCAAGGACAGGACCCTGCCCCAAGCAAAACGCTATCCCCGGCGATACATGCTGCTGATTGTCGTGGCGCTGCTATTGGCCGCCTGTCAGCCACAAGACGCCACGATTGCGCTGCCGACTGACGCCAGCATTGTCATCACGGAAACGGCCAGCGCCATCGAATCGCAGACGCCGACCTTCACGCCGACGGCCACACCGTTGACGCTGCCACCCACTTTTACGCCGACGTTTACGCCCAGCGCCACACCGACGCCTGTTCTGACGGCAACGCCGCAGGGCTTCAGCGAACGCGGCACGATCTTCTATCTCTACAATCAGGACGCGATAGCCTCCGTGCGTGGGGATGGCACCAATAACGAAATCGCGCTGACGTTCGGCGTCGGCCAGACCATCAGCGACCTGCAACCCTCACCGGACGAGCGTTTGCTGGCCTTCGTGGGTCCGCAGGGGTCGGCGCGGGATGTCTTTATCACCAGCCGCGATGGGACGTATTTGCAGCGCATTTCTTGCCTGGGCTTTAGCGATGTGCGGCGTCCGCAGTGGTCGCTGGATGGCACCTTCCTCACGTTTTATGCAGCGCCCGATGCCAATGCGCCCGGTGCGATCTATCGCGCCAACGTAGAAGGGGCCAACGACTGCCCGACTGGGAACGAGCAGCGCATTCTTGTGAACCTGGAGACGAGCATTTACGGCGGTTCGGCCTGGTCACAGGACGGGCGGCGCTACATCTATGCGGCGGATAACGGGCTGATGGTGCTGGATACGCTGCGGGGCATCCGCCAACAACTGACGCAGCCTTCGCTGCTGGGGCGTGATTATCAGCCGCGTGTCAATGTGGGTGCTGGGCGTCTGGCGTTTTTGCAATCCCAGCGCGACGGACAGACAGGCCGCATCAACGGCTCACTGGTTATCTTCGATGACGATATGATGCGTGATCTGCTTGAGGGTGAGTGGCCAGAAAACCCGCCATTTCGCCGGGGTATTGATGAGCCGCTGCTGCTGGATTTTCGTTGGAGCGCTGATGGTGAGGAGGTGTTGCTGATGACACCGGATGCCATCGCCACGCGGGAGCTTGCACGCGGCATCTTCGAGGAGCATGTAACGGGCCTGTCGTCGCCCATCGCGGATTATGGGCCGCAGACGCGCTACATCGTCTACCGCACAGCAGATGCGAACGGCGTGGCGCAGCTATTTGAATATGATCGGCGGCGCGAACGCAGCACGCAATTGACGGAAAATCCAGAGGGCACGATTACAAATGTGCATTGGCTAGGCGGCTAGTGCCTTACGGCACACGGACGGCCACACGGGGCCGTCCCCACACATCACGTCGCGTGGGGACAGGCCAATGTGCCTGTCCGCGCCCGATAGGGCATTTCGTACGACGTTTGACCCTAACTAGATGCGCATGGGGGCGCGACCCTCTCGAATTGCGATATATCAGTTTACAGGTATAAGCGTAAAAACTATGATATTGCGTGAATTACCGTTGGTGTCATTTTTGGTTCTGAACTCGTGTGAGTCATAGCGCATTTCGCTTAAGAAACGCACTTTGCCTTGCTCAACATGTTCAAACAAATATAAATGCTTTTTGTTTTCTTCATGATCGCGTATGGCAAGGTTGCCACGAATGAATTGCATGTCACCCTGTTGACCTTCACCTGTGTAAATAAAGTGATCTCCACGCCACCCATCTATGTAACCGTGTTCCTGGCCCTTTGAACTGGTAAACAACATAATAAAGTCATGTTTGCTTGGTGTGCTGATTCCGCCTTGTTGTTGTCCTCCATACTGATTGTGTAACTCGCGCCGTATGTAATCTTTGCCCTTTTCAAACATCTTCTTCGTGACCTTTGTGTCTTCGTGGTTTAGCTTCTTGCTTTCAATGCCAGCTTATAAGCATTGTACACCAACGGGTTATACACGGCATCCCACGCGCCAGCCGAGCGCAGCACCTGACCACCGAAGCCGCGTTTCATGCCGTATGGCCCCCACAGGCCATCGCTACGGTGCTGGAATTCGGCTTCGAGCGTCTGCGGGTCCTCATCCGGCACACCCCACATATCATAGCGCGTGCAGCCGCGTGCCTTCGCCCACTGTATCGCCTGCCATTGCACGCCATAACCTGCTGCGAGCTTGCGCTGTGCGTTCGATGATGCGCCGTACAGGTATTGCGCCGTATCGCCAGCCGCAAAGACCATGATTCCGGCCAATGGCTGCCCCTCGTATTCAGCTATTATCAGCGCGGCGTGCTCCGGTACGAATAGATCATAGGCCATGCCATAATAGGCTGGCTCATGCACGCCGAAGGCTTTGCGGTTGCCTGTGATGTGCAGCAGATCGGTGAATTTTTGCACATCGTCGCGTGTCGCGTGATAATACCCGACAGCGCTTTTCAGGCTCTTGCGGATTTTGCGGCGTGTGCTCTGGTTCATGCGGCTCAGGATGGCATCGTCGTCGTCTGATATATCCAGCATGATGGTGCGCGGTGGCTGGATTGTCTGTGGGCTGGCATGGAAGCCCCACGCGCTGAAATCAGGTGTAGACTCGTGCAGATAAAAACCAGGGTCCCATTTGTAGAAACCTGGCTCCCATCTGTAGAAACCTGGCTCCCATCTGTAGAAACCTGGTTCCCATTTGAGGAAGGCAGCAGCGTGTTGACGGGCGCAGTCTTTCACGGCTTGCCACAGGTG
>DAOTTW010000161.1:0-10748 GCA_034437615.1 Anaerolineae bacterium
GTCGGTGCCGGTGGTGACCTGTGCGGCTACTTTGTGCAGCACTTCGACAACCTGGGCGCGGTATCCACGTCTTAGTACAGCACGGCGTAAGTATATTATCAATGTGGCTACACTACCCCGGACGCCAAGAATGGCGTCCCTATAGGGTATTGTTCATAGGGACGCAGCTTGCTTACTGCGTCCACCACGAAAAACACACGCTATTTTGTGGTGTTACCCCTGCTGTGCAAGCATATAGACAATCGCCTCTAACTGTTCGTCGGTCAGGTTGGTATAGGCTGGCATGGCGTGGGCGCTACCACCATAGCCTTCCGTGTAATACGCGCCTGGGTTGACGATGCTTTCGCGCAGATACTCGCTGACCGTCTTGGCCTCACCGCCGTAATCCGGGTCGTTTAATCCAGCGCGTGCTTGCGTTGCGGCCTGATTATGGCCAGGGCCAAAATTACCCCGCGCACCTGCTGCGTCTAGCACATGGCAGCTACCGCAATACGCACTCAGGTACTCGTTCATGCCCTGGTCGTACAGTTCCTGGTTGAACGGCGCACTTTCAGCGACAGCAGCTTCGCTGACTTGCACAAACCCCATATCGGATTCGGCCAGAACAAATTGCATAAAGATGCCGATGAAGATCAGGATAAGCTCAATCATGTGTGTATTTCTTGCCTATGATGTGTGGTATGGGTGTATGGCGTAGCCGTCGGACATAACTTGCCTCTACGGGAGGGTCGTAACCCTCCACCTATCTATTATCTATGACATGTGGCGGATTTACGCCGATGGTGGGCCAGCAGGCGCTTCGTAGGGCATCCCCTCATAGTCGGTCAGGCCCTCGTAGTAGACGACTGCACCCAGCCCATCCGGTACACCGGGCGGGTTGGCACCGTTGATGGCGACGTAACCGTTACCGTCTGCATCAAAGGCCACTGCGGTCACGTTCGGCAGGCCAGCCAGCACAACCGAAATTTCGCCTTCGGGTGTTACACGCAGCACAGCACCGGAGTTCGGCTCTGGTCCACGCTGGCCGAAGATGGCGAATTGTGTCGTGTAGAAGTTGCCATCTGGCCCCATCGTCAGGTCGGTTAGCATGGTCAGGCCCGTTGCGAAGTCGCTCACCTCACCGTCTTCGCTGACGGTGACGATTTTGGCGTTGCCTGGTACGAAGGGCGCACCTGACAGGTACGAAACGTATGGGGTGCCTTCATCATCGAAGGCGACAGCCGTCGGTACGGCCTGCGCCAGCAATTCGCCGCCCAGCAATGCACTGGGGAAGACGCCTGGCACGGGGCCGAAGGCCGTCACGGTTTCGGTTTGGCCCGTTTCGATGTCTACGGTAATCAGGCTGTTAGCAGCAGCGTCAGCGATGTAGATCAAGCCATCAGGACCAACGGACAGGCCATAGGGGTGCGACTCGCGCAGGTCGAGTTCGTCGGGGTTGTTGGTGTTTTCGTGTTCCCAGGTGCTAGCAAGCGCAATCGGCTCCCCGTCGTTCAGGCTCACCAGCGCACCGAAGAAATCAACCGTTACTTCATCGCCCAGGTTTTCATGCCACACGCCATGCGTCGCGAAAACCTCACCGGCCACCTCGACAAAGCGGCCACCGCCGAGGCGGTCTGCACCCGCTTCAATGGAGGGCATGTTGGCGACGGTTTCCTGCGTGCCATCCGGGGCCAAACGGATGATGCGGGCTGTGTTACCGAGCGTGCCGGGGATGACCTCATAGTTGTTCACATTGAAGAATTCGATTGCTTCTTCACCGCCGAGGCCGTTTTCGCTGACCCACAAATTACCATCGGAATCCACAAATAAGCCCTGCGGACCGTTCAAACCTGCGACGACGATTTCGCCTGCGCCTAATTCCGGCGGTGGGGGTGGTCCTGGCGCTGCGCCTGCACCTTCGCCATCTTGTGCCATTACAGCGAATGCCAGAGAAAACAACGAGACGGCCAACATCATAAAACGACTACGCATAGAAAAATCTCCATAGTTTGTAAATAAAGTTTACTCACAACCGCAACGTAAAGCGATTGCATATCTATTGTATGCAATCTCGCGTAAAGCGACAGATAAAAATCATACAAAACGAGTAAAGTTACCTAAAAGAAGGCGCGAACAAGCACGCTTCTAATGCACATCAGGCATGGGCAGACACACCGATACGCGCTAGACTGTGGCGAAGCGACCAAGCATGAACCCGTTCAGGAGCGCTTATGTTGCGCGTGCTAATGCTATCGAAGGCGTGTATTGTCGGCATCTATCAGCGGAAGTTAGAGCACATCGCAGCGCAAGGCGTAGATTTGCGCGTGTTGGTGCCCCCATCGTGGCGCGATGAACGCGGCGAACAACCCCTGGAGCGCGTTTATACGCAGGGCTACGCTTTGCGTGTGGTGCCCATCCACCTGAACGGCAACTTTCACCTGCACTATTACCCCACCCTACAGCGTGAGATTCGCGCCTTCCGCCCGCACATCGTACACATTGACGAAGAACCGTATAACGTCGCGGCATGGCAGGCCCTACACGGGGCACGCAGAAACGGCGCACGGGCGCTGTTCTTTAGCTGGCAGAATATCACGCGCCGCTACCCGCCGCCCTTCGCCTGGGGTGAGCGCTGGTTGCTGCAAAATGTGGATTACGCGCTGGCGGGCACGCAAAGCGCTGCTGATGTCTGGCGCGAAAAGGGCTATGGGGGGCCGTTAGCAGTGGTACCACAATTCGGCATCGACCCGCAGCTATTCCAGCCGACAGAGCGACCCCAGCGGCCTTTTACGATTGGGTACATCGGGCGTTTGGTGCCAGAAAAAGGCATCCTGGACCTGCTGCACGCAGCGCGAGATTTAGCAGGTGAGTGGCGCTTGCGCATTGTCGGCAGCGGGCCGCAACAGACCAGCTTACGGCAGGCAGCAGACGCACTAGGTATCACAGAGCGCATCACGTGGGTTAACTGGGTGCCTTCGACGCAAATGCCGGAGCAGTACGCGCAGCTTGACACATTGGTGTTGCCATCCCGCACGCGCCAGAATTGGAAGGAACAGTTTGGCCGCGTGCTGGTCGAGGCGATGGCCAGCGGTGTGCCTGTGATCGGCAGTGATAGCGGCGCGATACCCGGTGTGATTGGTGCAGCGGGCCGCGTTTACCCGGAAGGCGCTATACAGGCGCTCCGTAGGCACCTGACCGAACTACAAGTACAGCCTGACACACACGCGCAGTTGCGTACATCAGGTCGTGAGCGCGTGCTGCGGCATTTTACACACGCCAGCGTTGCACAGGCCAGCGTGCGGGCCTACACAGAAATCACCCAGCGTCATTCGCTGCTGTCGTTGGCGTCCGCCTCAGCGTCAGATTGAGCCGAATTATCTGTGTGGTTGTTGGCGTCGGCTAACTCACGGACTGCACGCCAGAACGTATCGGCTGCCCACACGCTGTAAGTATGCACAGGCGCGAGTTCGTGCTGCGTCGTCTCGATGATACTGGGGTCGTTGGGGTCCGGGCGTTTTTCCAGCCAGATGTAAAGCATCTCCGGGCGCAGCGTGTCCGGGTCAGCATCGACTGCAAACCAATCCTCGTTGTAATCAATCTGCCTGCAAAAAACACGCACAGGGGTATGCAAGATGATTTCGTGATGGTTGCAACGATAAGTCCCGTTGTCTTGCCGCTTCATATGGCGGCAGTGTACACAATCTGGCTTAGGGCCACCATTGGGCATAAGGATTCCTTCAGGTTGTGCTGGTTAGTCGCGTGTACGCTGTCGTACATGTCTTTTAAAGCTTAATAGTTAGCATATAAACTTTAACAGGAGTTGTAAGCCAATGGCATGAACATGTTAAGTATTTTTGATGGGGATGTCAACTATACTTAACAATCGGGGCGCACTTCATTTTAGGTGTTTGTGTCTGTGGCAGCGGGCGACCACGCTGGGTCGCCCCTACAATACCCATACGCATCAATTTTGATTGTCTTGTTCTGCTTCTACTTCTGCTTCTGCTGCACGGAAGTCGTCTGGACGGAACACGACACTATCGACAATCGCTTCGAGTTCAGCGCGTGCACCGGCATCCAGCGCAGATAGGGGGTCCGCGTAGGCGAAAAACATGAAGTTCAGCCCGTCGATTTGCGTGCCGATAAAGAAGCCCTTCGTATCCGGCACGTCATCCCCACAATTCACCGCATCAAAATTCGAGCCAGCCGCCGGCACATCGCCAATATACCAGTCATGTTGTGCCGCCACGCTCATATCCGCACAGATGAACACCACCGAACGCAGCAAGCGCAGGCCATCTATATATAAATTCGGCTCTGCGTAATCAGCGCGTAACGGGTTCGCGGCGACGGCGTTTGCGAAGCGCCACAAAAGCACGATTTTGCCCGTGCCACCCGTAACCGGGCCTTCATAGTAGGCAAACGGCAGATACGTCAGGCGGCCCGTATCGTTAAAGCCCCACGTCTGATAGGCCGACCCCCAGCCTTCCGGTAGGGTGATGTCAATGGGGGGCGCGACAGAATGCGCCATCAGTGGGTCAACAATATACGTGGGGACTTCGGTTTCTTCCGCAGCAGCAATCGGCGTGAACGTGGGCGGCAGCATCCGGCGCACGAAAGGCGTCTGCGTGGGCGCGAGTGTGGGCGCATCGGTTGGGCTAGGCTGTGTGGGCGTGGCTTGCGGGCCTGCGGCGGATGTACAGGCGGTTAGCAGCAGAATGCCACACAGCAATAGGACGATGACAGGCTGGCGCATGAATGCCTCTTCGTAAATTTCAGCATGGTCAGTCTGCATTATACGTGGGCGAATCGGTGGCTGTAGAGTGAATTTGTCCTACTGTCGCGCCCATCTCATGCTAAGATAGGTAGCATAACGTATCGGGAAAACCGATGCATCATTGTCTATCTGAAAGTATTGACCATGCAAAACAAAGTCCTGACAAGCGTGCGCTTCATGGTGCTGTGGATATTGGGCAATATGGCGGCGCTGTACGCGACGCTATTTGTGGGTGTGCTGGCTATAATCGCGAGTGTGATTATCGTGGCGATTGCCGCGCTGACGCCCAGTGTGCCGACGGCAACGGTTGCTGCTGTGCTGGTGCTGGCGGCGTTTGCCTTCATCGGGGCTATGATGGGCCTGATTACAGGCAGCATTCAGAAAGGCGTGCTGCGTCAGCGTTATCGGGCGCGCTTTGACGGTTGGGTGTTGGCCAGCGTCATCGGCGGCGCGTTGGGAATGCTGATTACAGCCATCATCATCGGTGAACCCATCCGCCAGAGCATCGCCAACCTGACCTTGCCCAAGCGCGAAGCCTTTATCTTCTATGGCGCATTACCTGCGGTGGTGCCATTGGCGGGCCTGGGTGCGCTACAGACGGTAGTGCTGCTGCGCTATGCAAAGGCGGCCTGGTTGTGGTTGCTGGCGAATGTCGTCTCTGGCCTGGTGCTGTTCGCGTTGCTGCTGTCGCTCACGTCCGGCGGGCTGGTGCTGTGGGTGCTGCTGATCGGTGTGAGTGCCGCGCCTGCCATCGTCACGGGCTTTGCGTTGCTGTGGTTGCTGACGTTTAATGCGCGTAGCCACTGGCCAGATTAAATGCACGATATACGGTCTTGTCGATAGAGGTTTATACGGACCACATGCCGAAAACACGTTTATTTTTCATCATGCTTGCGTTCAGCGTGCTGTTCAGCATGAGCAGCGCCCAACAAGCGCCCTATACCATTTACGAGCCTGTCGTCGTCAATGTGTACCCCCACGATGATGCGGCTTTCACACAAGGGCTGGAAATCCACGAGGGCACGTTCTACGAGAGCACCGGCAATGCCGGTCCGTTGCCCTTTTCAACCTTGCGACAGGTCGAAATCGAGACGGGTGAAGTTATCCGCAGCCTAGACGTGCGCCGCCCGGACGCTGAGATGCAGGGCGATAACCCACCCGCAGAATATTTCGCGGAAGGGCTGACGCGGGCGGGCGATCAACTGCTGCAATTGACGTGGCGCGCTGGCGAGGTCTTCCGTTATGACATCGAGACCTTCGAGCGCCTTGAAACGCAGACCTACGAGGGTGAAGGCTGGGGCCTATGCTACGATGGCGAAGCGCTCTACATGACCGATGGCAGTTCTTACCTGCAACGCCGCGACCCCGAAACCTTTGCATTGCTGGATCGTAAGCTCGTACATCTCAATCAGGCTGTGAACCTCAACAATCAGGCTGTGACGGTTGAGGTCATCGCCAATCGGCGTAACGGTGGGCTGGTACGCGGCAACCTGAACGAACTGGAATGCGTTGGCGATTATGTGTATGCAAATATCTGGTACGCCGATGTGATCGTGCAGATTGATAAGCGCGATGGGCGTGTGGTCGGCCTGATTGATGCCACACAACTGCTAACAGAAGCAGAATTCGCGGCGCTACCCAGTGGCGCAACGTTAAACGGCATCGCCTACAACGCGGAGAGCGAGACGTTTTTCATCACGGGTAAGCTGTGGCCGCGCATATTTGAAGTGCGCCTCGAAGCACGCAACAACTGATTGCATCCGTAGCAAAACCTTCAGGCTTGTCGCACGGGCAGCGCCACACAATCGCGTGGTCGTGCGTTTTTTCGCGGCGGACGCAGCAAACCGGGCAGATTTACCACATCGTCAGCCCAAGCAATCGGTCACATCATCCCTGTTTGGCCTGTGAAAATCTGCTGTAGGGGCGCAATGCATTGCGCCCAGGGCGCAGCGTGCTGCGCCCCTACATGACCACCGTGTCCCTACGATCATGCAGGTTTGTTTTCGTTCATCCACGAGCAACCACGCAATTAACGCGAGGCCAACGGCCAGCCGCCCGGCGTGAACTGCACGCTGACATCAGGCACAGCGCGATAACGAATCGGCAGGCTGTACAGGTCCAGCAAATCGCTTTCGCTGATCTGTGCAGCCCATTCAGCGCGTTGTTCAGGCCGTGACCAGCTTGCAAGCAGCAGATGAGCACGATTTTGCGCCAATGTGTCGCCGACGGCCCCTTGTTGGATGCTCAGCAAGCGCGTGTCAAAATTGCTGGCGGCAAGCTGACCCTGTACGGCAGCCACGCCCGGTAAGCGCGTATGTGCCAACGTCAGCAGGAAGCCATCCGGGTAGCCGAGGTCAGCCAATTCGTTGCGCAGGCGCACCGTATTGACTTCTTGGCCTAGCAAAGCCTCTGCGCCGAGGATGCCCAGCGTATCCACCAGGCCGATGCCATCCAGCGCATTGCGCAGCACATCCACCACACGCGGATTATCCAGCGGCGGCAAATTACGGTTGATAATCAGCAGGACATGCGGGTAGCTAGGCGAGCGCGTCCAGTCCGTAATGGCTGCGTCTTGTGTATCTATGCTATCGGTTGGCACATCCCCGAAGCGCATGACCACATCATAGCCTGCGGTCAGGTCGGCATCGGTGCCCCCATCGGCCAACTGCTCCACGAGGCCGGATGCCTGCAACGCCTGTAAATCAGCAGGGGGCAAATAGCCCGCGACGTTATCAGCCAGTGCATAGCGCAGCGGCGGCGGCAGGGTCGGTGGGGGTTGTGTGGCGGTGGGCGTCGGTGGCAGCACCGCCGCAATAGGCGTGGCGTCCGCCTCACAGCCCGCTAGCAGCAATCCACATGCAAGCAGTAAAATCAGGCGAAGGCCCATGTCACCAGACCGCGTTGCATCATGCTGATCGCCACCGATGCGTTGAACAGCGCCAGCAACGAGAAGGCAATCGCTGCGCTGCGGTCATCACGCCCACGCAGCAGGCTGAACAGCCCCGGCATAATCACGACCAGGAACGCCATATACAGGAAGTACGTCACGATGCGGCCATCGACTGTCGTCGCGCCTTGCAACGCCAGAACTGCGCCGACGACGCTTGTAATCAGCGCCAGCACAGCGAAAACGCCCACCGCGCCCCAGAAATTACCAGAGATGCTCGCGTTGCGTGCGGCCATAAACGCCGCCCACACGCCCAGGACAAACGAATACAGCGCCAACATGTTGAACAGAATTGCGTGTATATCAGTCATGCTTGTGCTTACACCCTCAAAAAGCAGCTTACGTCAAATCGGCTTGATTACATGGACTTTACCTACGCGCACAGTGTAACATAAGCGCATTCTGCAAATACAGAGAGTGAGCATCAGGCAATGGTCAGCGAAACCCCGGACCGCGAGCAAATTACCATGCAGGTCGCCGCGCAAATCGACCCGCACATTGTGGCGGTGGGCGTCTCCGAAGCCGATTACATGGAGCACTACGCCGAGACACATCACGAGCGCGTACAAGGCGTCATCTACACAATGCCCCCAATGCATACAACCCATTACTTTATCATTCGTTGGTTAGCTGGGATGCTTGAGGAATACCTCAATGTTACTGAGCTAGGCGAAATTCGTGAGGATGCATTTGTTATGCGCCTACCTGAGTTGGACATTCAGCGTCAACCGGATATTCAGGTTATCTTGCAAGATAAGCTAGACAACCTCAAGCCAACCTATATGGATGGCCCTGCGGATATTTGCATTGAAGTGATCTCGCCGGGTAGCATCAGACGAGACCGAGGCGATAAATTCGTGGAATACGAGCAAGCAGGCGTGGGCGAATACTGGATCATTGACGCCATACGTGGTGAGGCGCTGTTCTATCGTCTGATTAGCGCGTCGTATCAGCAACAGCGCCTGAACGATACAAGGCACTATGAAACGCCCTTGTTGCCCAAATTTAAGCTGCACGTGCCGACACTGTGGCAGAGCAAATTCCCCAGTGCATCCGGTATCGCTGAAGCCATCAAGACAATGCTCGCAGAATAACGCTTTTATTAATTGCACTTTGTCAGGAAAACCTTATGCAACCCATGTCCTTTGATTTTAAATCGCGCCGTTCGATGGTGGGAGCGCGGCGCGGGATGGTCGCCGCTAGCAACCCACTGGCCTCACAAGCGGGCCTGAACATCCTGCGGCAAGGGGGCAACGCTGCTGACGCTGCGATTGCTGCTGCGGCTGTGATGAACGTGACGGCCCCGGCCAGCACAGGTATCGGCGGTGATTGCTTCGCGCTGTATTACGACGCCAGCACGGGCAGCGTCAACGCGCTGAACGGCAGCGGACGCGCCCCACAGCAACTCAGCATCGACCACATCCGGCGCGATGGCATCGACGGCGCAGAGCTACCCGCCCGCAGCGTACACGCGGTCACGGTGCCGGGGGCGGCGCGTGGCTGGGAGGATTTGCTCAAGCAGCACGGCACAATGACGCTGGCTGAGGTGCTGGTGGATGCCATTCACTATGCCGAAGCGGGCTATGTCGTGTCGCCGGTGTTTGGCGTGTCGTGGTCCGCGCCTGTGGTTGAGCAACTGTTACTGCAAGGCGTCAACACAGCCGATTATCTGCCCGGTGGCAAAGCGCCGCAGGTCGGGCAGGTGGTGCAGTTGCCCGGTCTCGCGTCTACATTGCGTGCGGTGGCCGAAGGCGGCGCGGATGCCTTTTACAATGGCCACATCGGGGCGGCTATCGTCAAGACGTTGCAGCAACAGGGCGGCGTGATGACGCACGATGACCTGAAGCGGCACACATCCACATGGGGCGCAGCTATCAGCGCCGATTATCACGGCATAACCGTGCTGGAGCATCCACCCAACGGGCAAGGGCTGGCGGCATTGATCGCGCTGCGCATCGCGGCCCAATGGGATTTAGCGTCTTATCGCTGGGATGACCCGCATAAGCTGCACCTGATGGTCGAAGCAATGCGCCTGGCCTTCGCGGATGCACGCCAGTACATCGCGGACCCAGCGACGAACCCGGCCCCGGTGGATGGCCTGCTGCATGAAGATTATATTGCGTCACGGCGGGCGCTGGTGAACGCCAACCGTGTCATGCAACCGCCTGCATATGGCACACCGCCGCAATCCTCAGATACAATCTACCTGTGTACGATGGACGCCAACGGCAACGCCTGCTCGTTCATCAACAGCCTGTATATGGGGTTCGGCAGCGGCATCGTGGCAGAGGGTACGGGCGTCTTTTTACAGAATCGCGGTGCGAATTTCGTGCTGGATGCAGCGCACCCCAACGGCCTCGCGGGTGGCAAGCGCCCCTATCACACGATTATTCCCGGCATGGCGCTGCGTCAGGGTGAATTGTATGCCGCGTTTGGTGTGATGGGCGGTTTCATGCAGCCGCAGGGCCACTTTCAGGTGATAAACGCGCTGGTGGATGACAGCCTGAACCCACAGGAGGCGCTAGACCGTCCGCGCTGGTGCCTGACCGCTGGCACGGGCGATAGTGTGCTGGCGCTGGAAGAGGGCCTCTCGGTGCAGGCGATGGCACAGCTTGCGCAGATGGGGCACCGCGTACAGCCTGTCAGTGGGCGTGCTCGTGGTGTGTTTGGCAGCGGTCAGATCATCGTGCGTGACCCGTATACGGGCGCGATGTTCGGCGGCAGCGACCCGCGCAAAGATGGCCTCGTCGCCGCATATTAAGCCGATCAGCGTGACCGCTGTAAACTGTAGGGACGCCATTCCTGGCGTGTAACTACTCAGCCAGGCCCATTTTGCCCGCGAATTGGCCCTCACCCCCTCAATCCCCCTTTTCAGGGGTAGGTATTTGATGTTTGACCGTATTTTATGGCGGCTGACGCCGCCCCGGACGCCAAGAATGGCGTCCCTACGGTCCAAAACGGTTGTGTAGGGACGCGGCTTGCTGCGTCCGCTACCGAAGACGACGACAAATCTAAAATACCTACCCCTGAAAACTCAATCCCCCT
>DAOTTW010000162.1:0-5925 GCA_034437615.1 Anaerolineae bacterium
AAGCAAATGGATACTAAGAACCTGTCATACTTATGACCTAGACGCATAAAATGCCCCTTCTTTTGAGATTCAAGCCTTTGTTGCATACAAGAGAGTATAGCATAGGTGCTGGAGTTTTTCGTTGTTCCTGTGTGGCGGACGCACCAGTGGCACGTTTACAGGGGTAGGTATTTGGTTTTTCGTTGTTCCTGTGTGGCGGACGCAGCAAGCCGCGTCCGCCGAAATACCTACCCCTGCAAAGGGGGATTGAAGGGGTGAGGGCTGAGTCGTTACCTGCAATCTAGCCGGTATCAACCATCCCACCAGCTAAACTCATGATAGTTGACTTCGGTAATCCAACGCGGATAGATGGCATCCAGCGTGAAGCTGCCGCTCCGTGAGCGCATCAGCCCAAACCAGCTACTATTGCGGATGAAAATATCCGACCAACCGCCACCACCGTTGAAGTTGCCGATCAGGATACGGTCAGCGTCGCTCAGCCGCCAACCACCGATCACATCACCCTGCAAGGAGACGTAACTGAGTTGGCGCTTTCCGTTGCGTTCGACGTTGCGCAGGATAGCGATATAGTCATCATTCCAATCGAAGCGGTTGAATATCACCAGGTCATCAAAGCCGTTACCGTCCACATCCGCGACGTAAAACTGGTCGTTATCGCGCATGGCCCAGCCCGTCTGGAAGTCGTCCGGTGCGTCGTCGGTGTAGCGCTCGATCCAGCGGAAGCGCTGGCCATCGCTGCGGCCCATCCACAGGTATTCACAGCACCACTGGTCCAGGTTCATGATGTAAATATCGTCCACGTTGTCGCCGTTGACATCCGCAACGTGGAATTCATCGCGGCTTTTCATCTGCCAGTTTTCCAGCGTCCCGTCGTGGCGATACTTCCAGCTTAACGAGTTGCCTGTGGATTGATAGAGGCCGATATACGGGAAAATCCACTGCGTTTGATTGAGCACCATCAGGTCGTCGTAGGGGCGCTCGGTGTCCTCCCCGAAGAAGTTGCCGACGAAGAACTGATCGTCACTTTTCATATCCCAGTTGCGCAGTGTATCACCCCAGATGCGGATCGTGCGCAGGCTGTTGCCGCTGCTGCGCACCATACCCAGGTATTCCGTGCTCCAGTCCTTACCGTTGAAGATGTAGAGGTCGTCGTCGCCGTCGCCGTCGAAATCCCCGACGAAGAACTGGTCGTTATCGCGTAGCGTGCCCCAACCGGGCAGGATGTCGCCATAGCGGGCGATGGATTCAAACTCGGTGCCGTTGCTGCGGATCATGCCGACGTAGTTATCGCTCCAGGTGGTTGTGTTGAACACATACAGGTCGTCTTTGCCATCCCCGTTGAAATCGGCCACTTGGAAGCGGTCGCCGCCTGTCAGGTGCCATCTATCCGTCACATCCCACAACGTATCGCTATAGACCAGTTCGTTACCGGTGGATAGATACATGCTGATGGCGTTGTAATCGTAGAACAGCGCCAGATCATCCTGACCGTCGCCGTTCCAGTCGCCCACATACGCCTGATTGAAGTCGCTGTCGTAGTAGTCGCGCAGGCGGTCGCGCATTTCGCGCTCATTGACCGGACCCCAGTTGATGCGGTTATCGTGCATGGTGCTGCGGAAGGTAGGCCGATGTAGGCCCGTATCGAAGCCCCGGCCCGCGCCGACGGAGCCACCCTCGAAGAGACCTGCAAGCTCGTGGTCTTCGTCGCCGCTGACATCGCCATTATCGGTGAAGATGGGCGTGCCCGGCTCTACGAATTCATCCCATTTGGTGAGGCTACTCAGGGTGGAGCGCGTCGTCAGGTTCGGGTCGCTGGGTTCGCCGTCGGTGTAATCACGCGGGTTGGGTGCATCTGGATCACGGGAGATGTATTCATCGCCCAGCTTGCCGACGGTGTGGCCGAATTCATGGCGCAGTACGTCGGGGCGGTTAATCAGGTGCATCGTAACGCGGATTCTGCCACGCGCACATGCGCCAAAGCTGGTGTCATTCAGCACCGTCACCAGTTGATCCCATTCTGGCACGAGGTTGGCCAGCACGACTTCTCTGGCGGTGCCGGTGTACCCATTACCGGAACCCTGGTTCCAGCATTGCGCATTGCGGCCATTCACACCCCAGCCCAATGCGGTTGAGCGCACGACGATTTTCTCGCCCGTCTCCGGGTCGTATTGGTCCACGCCACTATCCCGTGAATACAGGTTGATGCGATGGATATTAAAGGCGGGGCGTGCCTCGTTGAAGACGGGATCGTCAAACATGCCCTCCATCACATTTTCCTGCACCCAGTCGTTATAAACATCCTGCTCGTCTTCCTGGAAGCCATCACCGAGGATCACAAGGTCAATCGCTTCGTCGCTGGGGTATTTATGGCCAAGCTGCGTAACTTCGGGGTCACGCGGGCCGTAATTGACACAACTGCCGTCATAGCACAGGACGCCATCGTTGCTATTGGCCGTACCGTCGAGCGCAGCGATTTCTACAAGCTCACCCGTCTCTTGATCGACCACTTCGAGATTTGGCGGTTTGACCAGTTGCCCGAGGTTGTCGGCCATCTCCACACTATAGAAGCGCTCGCTCACAGCCATGATAGCGCGCACGACATCCACGTTAAGCTGTGTGTTGGTCTCGATGGCGGGGTTGATGCGGTAGATTTGCAGCGTCAGGTCCTCAAGCTGCCCCAGGTTTTCGCGCCGCTGCAAGCCAGACAGCGGAATGCGGAAGCTGGCGTTATCGGCGAAGGGCTGCTCTAGCGCAGGCAGGTCATAGGTGCCTATTTCCAGGCCGGCGCTGAGCTTCCCGAAGTCATAGTTGACATCGCGCTGGGTCGGGTCCTCCAGGCTGCCGAAGTATTGCACCTGCTGGCCATCGTGCAGCACCCACATCCAGCCACCTTGTAGCACGTCGGCGGGTCCGCCGAAGTCATCCGGCACGCCATCCACGCTGTAATCCAGCGATAGCCGCCCCCGTTCGATGCTGGCGACAATATTCACCTGCGTATTGGGCGGCTGGCCCTCGGTGGGGTCGTCGGCCTCAGGCTGGCCAGGGTCGATGGGGTCCGCATCCGGGTTGTATTTCTTCAGGTCTTCGCCCTGAAGCTCGTTAATGGCCTCATCCACCACCGGGTCAAGCTCTGGCGGGTGTTCCGGCAGGTTATCACGCGGGATGGGCTTCACCTCACCAAAGTCACTCTCGGCCATATCGTCGCCCTCCTCGTCGGGGGGCCTTTCTTCGCCGGGGGCTTGCCACTGTGGAATGACATCAAACTGCACGGGCTTGTCGTCGTCTGTCGGCTCCGGCTGCCATTCTGCTTCAGCGCTGAAGCTGCTGGGGTCGCGCACGGCCTCGCGCTGCGGCAGGCTGGGCGGCTGTGGCAGCGGCAGTTCTAGCCCGATGTATTCGAGCATAATGTCAACGTCGGCGGCGCTCACATTGCCATCTTTGTCGATGTCGGCGGTAAAATCGCTATCGCCGATGCGGTTAATCACGTAGATTAAATCGGTAGCGCGTACAAACCCGTCGCGGTCTATATCAACACAGAACTGGATGTTGCACAGTTCTCCTGGTTCTGGGCTGTTGTCCTGTGCTTGCATCGGCGCAAGCAGCAACGTTGCCAATGCACACAGCACTAGCACACGTATACTGTGCCGCGTCTGCAAGTAATTCCGAGGGCGCATTTGAAGATGCCTTTCTCCGTGTGTATTCGTTATTTATCGTGGCGCTATGTGTTGGTGTATTGCGTAATTCGTTACACTGTTCAGTATATCATAGGGTGCCGAAGCACGCAGGGGGTATATGACCCGTAATTATCAGGCAACAGGGCTTCAAGCTGATCGGCTAATGCAGCGTTCAAACGGGGCATCGTTCGTAGGGACACGGCTTGCCGTTTCCGCAAACCGTGTCAATTATTTTGTTGGGATGGCCTTAGCCACAGAGTCACGAAGTTCACAAAGACAGGGCAATGAGGAATGAGGAATGAGAAATGAGGAATGAGGAATGAAGAATGAGGAATGAGGAATGAGGGATTGTTATGCAAACAACTGACATTGTGCTTTGTCCACAACCCAAAATCATCCAGTGGGCGCAGGGCCATTATCGGCTGCCGGATGCGCCGCTACGCCTGTTTTATCAACCAACAGACGACCAGCCCACACCCGATGCAGCGCCTTACGTGGCCTTCATACAGCGCCATACCGCCGCAAGCGTCGCACAGGGGCAGCTAGACGCCTACGACGTGCTGCTACGTCACGTACACAGCAGCGCACAGGACATGCACCGCCTGAAAATCAGCACGCACACCATCGAGATCCACGCAGGCGGCCCGGCGGCGCTCTTCCTGGGGGTATGCACGCTGGCGCAGATCATGCAGCAAAGCGGTGATGCGTTGCCGTGTGTGACCATCGAAGATTGGCCGGATTTGCCGATACGGGGTTATATGCTGGACATCAGCCGCAACAAGGTGCCGACGCTGCAAACGCTGTACGGTCTGGTGGATCTGTTGGCGTCGTTGAAGTACAACCACCTGCAACTGTATACCGAGCATACGTTTGCTTATGAGGGGCATGAGCAGGTCTGGCGCGATGCATCGCCGCTGACCGCCGACGAGATTCGCGAACTGGATGCGTACTGCCGTGAAAACTTCATCGACCTCGTGCCTAACCAGAATTCACTCGGCCACATGGAGCGCTGGCTCAAGCATGAGCGCTACAGGCCCCTGGCTGAGTGTGAGGACGGCTATACAGACCCGATTGGTCGCCAACGCGGAGCCAGCACACTCAACCCGCTGGACCCGGCCAGCTTTGACCTGGTTAGCGGCCTGTACGATCAATTGTTGCCGAATTTCAGCAGCAAGACGGTCAACATCGGCTGCGATGAACCCTGGGAACTCGGCCAATGCAAGAGCAAAGACGCGCTTGCGCAGCGCGGCGGGCGCGTTTATCTGGATTGGGTGCTGAAGCTACACGCGGACCTGAAGCGGCGCGGCATGGCGCAGGTGCAATTCTGGGGGGATATCATCATCAAATATCCTGATCTGATCGCTGACTTGCCGCCTGATCTGGTGGTGATGGAATGGGGCTATGAAGCCACGCACCCGTTTGACGAGCGTGCTGCACACTACGCGGCGGCTGGTGTGCCGTTTTATGTGTGTCCGGGTACGTCCTCATGGAATAGCTTCACCGGGCGCACGCCGAACGCGCTCAGTAACATCCGCAACGCGGCGGATTATGGGCGTTGGCATGGTGCGGCGGGCTTTTTGCTCACCGATTGGGGTGATAATGGCCATCTGCAAGCGCTCCCGGTTAGCTATTTGCCCATCGTCGCCGGAGCAGCGCGCGCGTGGCACGTCGCCTATGGGCCGGATATATACGCGCTGGCGGATCGCTTCGTGTTCCGTGATGAGGCCGGGGTGATGGGCCGGGTCGTGGCCGACCTGGGCAACATCTACCGCGAGATTGGGCCAGAGCACATCAACGGCAGCATTCTGGCGCTGGCGGCTATCACACCGGCTGCGGATTTAGCGCGTCGGCTGGATTACCTGCTGAAGCAGGTCGCGCCCGATAAACCAGCCGATTATTCGCCACAGAACCTGCGTCGTCTGTGGTCACAGATCAACGGATTGCTGGCGAAAATGCAGGCTGCGCAAATGCAACGCCCGGATGCCGACCTGATCCTGGCTGAGTTTACGCAAATGGGCCACCTGCTGCAACTCGGCATTATCAGGCTGTTGCGCTGGCAGGGCGAAGACCTCGAACCGCTCATACCCCATGACATGTTGTTGCAGCTTCAGCAACAGCAATGGCTAGCACGTAACCGCCCAGGTGGGCTGGCTGACAGCTTGCAGATTTTGCGGCGTTAGCTACGGGTTGGATGAAGTCGGCTAATGACGACTCAGGTACGTGTCCCATGCTCAGTCGCCAGACGTTAAAA
>DAOTTW010000163.1:0-3275 GCA_034437615.1 Anaerolineae bacterium
TTCGGTAGCGGACGCAGCAAGCCGCGTCCCTACACAGCCGTTTTGGACCGTAGGGACGCCATTCTTGGCGTCCGGGGCGGCGTCAGCCGCCATAAAATACGGTCAAACATCAAATACCTACCCCTGTAAAGTTCGGGAGAGGGTTTTGGGGTGAGGGCTGAGCCGTTACGTAATGATGTTCATTATAGCCGGATTCAGGAATCGCACATGCAAACGCCGATCTATGCCGCGTCAGACGCCCTGTTAAATTTGTGTGATTGCAAAAAGTACGTTACTATCCGCAAGTTGTGTGTTTCTTAAAGAAACGCACCTATACGTTTTAACACAGTAGGAGCAATAAACTATGCAGAAAACTCGTTTTGTAATCAGCCTGTTAGCGATGTTAGCACTGGCGTCAATGTCAGTCGTCAGCAGCGCACAGGACGCTACCGACTGCGACTTCGCAGCAGACCCCATTCTGATTGGTGGCCTCGCGCCCCTGAGCGCCCCCGGTGCCGTGATTGGCGGCGTGCCGATGCGCTGGTCGATGGAAAAAGCCGTTGAGGACATCAACGCCGAATGCGGTGTCGAGATTGACGGGCAGAACTTCATGCTCGATATTGCCGTTGAGGATAGCGAAGGCTTGCCGGATGCGGGTCAACGTGCGGCTGAGCGTATGATTAGTAACGGCATTGTTGGCGCGGTGGGCGTGTATCACAGCGCAGTCGGCCTGTCCACGATGGATGTCTTTCAGGAGAACGCCATCCCCACCGTTTACAGCGAACCCTGGAACGACAACGTGACAATTGAAGGCTTGGAGCGCTTCGAGCGAGACGGCATCGACCACATCTTCCGCATTGCGCCGACGAGCACGCTGGTAGCACGCGCTGCGGTGGATTGGCTGATTAGCCTGGGCGTGGAAGATGTGATCGTGATCGCAGAAAATACGGATTACGGCATCGGTGCTGTCGAACAGAACGAGGCGTTCTTCACGGAAGCGGGCGTTGACGTGCGGACTATCTTTGTGGAGCTAGGCACCGAGGATTTCATCCCTGTGCTGAGCCGCATTCAGGCCGGACCGCCGCCGGACGCCATCCGCGTTGAGGTGACAGGCGAAACGGGCTACAACCTGACGCAGCAGATGATCGAGCTTGGCATCGCCCCGACGGAGGACACCATCTGCAATACGATGCAAGATGCAATTCAGCCGGAATACTGGGAAAGCGTGCCGGATGGCAATTACTGCGCCTTTTATAAGGTCGGCATCGCGCCATCCAACTACAATGACACGACCCGCGCTTATGTCGCGTCCTATCGTGAAGAATTCGGCAGCGAACCCGCAGGCTATGCGATGGCGGCCTATGACAGCGTGTTCGTGCTAGCCGACGCCATCGACCGCGCCGAAAGCAGCGACCCGGCTGAGGTGGTGGCGGCGCTGGAAACCACCGACCTCATCGGCACGCAAGGCCGCTACTACTTTGAATACAGCAGCCGCAACCCGCTGCCGGAAGATGGCAGCGTGCCGCAATACTTCTGGCATCAGTGGACGGACCCGGCGGTGATCGTGCTGCAATACACCGAATTCGGCCAGGATAGCTCCGAGGCGGCGGTGGTGTGGCCCCCGGCTTACCAGACGACTGAGGGCGTAAACTACGTGCAGCCGGAGTAGGCGCGGCTTGAGCGCTCCTGTCATGTCATCTCTGTTCGATTGGTGACAACCTGCTGTAGGGGCGCAGCGTGCTGCGCCCTGGGCGCAATGCATTGCGCCCCTACAGATTGACATTTTTTGCAGAAAACGGACACGCCTATGCTCGATTTTACGACACTCTGGCTAATTTTCGCTGGGCCGCTGTGGGCGGCCATCGGCGCGCTGCTGCTGACGCGGCGCTACCGCAGCAAAGGGCTGAGCGACGACGGTACGCGGGCACTCGGCGTACTGGCAGGGGCCGCCGCCGGGGTGCTTGCTATTCCGCTGCTGTGGTATAGCACGCCTGAAACGCGCCTGCGCCGCCTGATGATCGCGGCGGGGCTGCTGGTGCTGCTGCAACTCTACATCATTTTCGCGGCCAATAACCCGGATAACCCCTGTGTGGCCATGCCCTATGCCAGCACCTACGTCACACAGCAGACGCTCAACGGCGTCACCATCGGTGTGATTTATGCCATTATCGCCGTCGGCCTGACGCTGATTTACTCCGTGCAGGGCATCGTGAACTTCGCGCACGGGCAGTTTTACATGCTCGGCGGCTACCTCTCGTATTATTTTCTGCTATGGGGCAGCGACTTCTTGATTGCGCAGGGCCTGGTAGATGCCGATTACGCGCTGAACCCGCTGTTTGGCATCCCGGTAGCAGGTGCGCTGACGTTTATCCTCGGTGTGGCCTTTGAGCGGCTGTTTATCCGGCCCATGCATCGCGGCAAGATCGAACGCGCCGCCGAATACGCCATCCTGATTACGTTTGGCTTCGGCTTTATGCTGGAATACACGACGCTGGCGGTGGCGGGGCCGTTCTCCGTGCGCACGGACCGCTTTACGGACATCCGGCGCATTGTGTTTGGCGAAGTGGCCTTCGACCGCGAGACGGTTTTCGGGCCGATTACGCTGCTGGCAGATCGTGGTGTGGCGCTGTTGATCGGCCTGCTGCTGATCTTCGCGCTGTTGTGGTTTTTGCAGCGCACTTGGTTCGGGCGCGGCTTGCGGGCTGTCAGTCAGGATAAGGACGCGGCAGCGGTGACGGGCGTGAATCCGCTGCGCATGAACACGCTGGCCTTCGGCATCGGCAGTATGTTGGCGGGCATGTCCGGCGCGGTGCTCATCCCGATCTTTAGCTGGGTGGCGTGGGTCGGCACCGAAACGGCGGTACGTGCTTATGTGGTGGTCGTGCTGGGTGGCCTCGGCAGCGTGCCGGGGGCGCTGCTGGGTGGCCTGATCGTCGGCGTGGTGGAGGCGCTCGGCAGTGGTTGCTACCCGGACCCCAGCCGGGGCGCAGCCTATAAAGAAGCGTTTGCGCTGGCGATTTTCGCGCTGCTGCTGCTGCTGCGTCCGCAAGGGCTGTTTGGTCGCAAGGAATAATAGAGCAGGTCAGCAGGTCAGCCACAGGGGTTTGTGTAGGGACACGGCAAGCCGTGTCCGCATGTGCGTCAACTTAAGCATCAGTCGGTGTTACGCCACTGGCTAAAGCCGGCGGCTGCCGCAGGGCCAACCCCCCTGAAGGGGGCTATTGCAAGGTGCATACAGCCTGCTTGAGCAGGCTTGTCGGTGCCGGAGCCGGACGTTTTAACGTCTGGCGACTGAG
>DAOTTW010000164.1:0-2555 GCA_034437615.1 Anaerolineae bacterium
GAAGACATCCCAGACTACGCGGCCCAACAATTGCGCTCGATCGCATTCTAGCAGGTGTTCGGCCTGCTGATTGAGGTAGGTAAAGCGGAAATCCACATCCAGCGCAAAGAAAGCGTCGGTGATGCGCTCTAGGATTTCGCTGGCTTCTTGCATGTGCAGGCTTGGTAGGGCTGGCGTTTGCGGGCTGTGCTCAGCGTCCAGTAGCAAATCCAGCAGCACAGCTTCTGGCGTCTGGCCGCGTGCCTGTGCTAGGTGTTGCAATTTCGCCCAGGTCTGTGCCGTGACGACCTGGCGCATATCATAAGGATCGGGCATAGTTGTACTGTCTCTACTATTGCAGTTATGTGGTTGCGCATGTGTTGAATTATGCTGTCTAACCTATTGTAAACCTAAATTGGCTGCGTCGGACCCTGTAAAATATAAGTTTTGCTGATGGATAGGTTAATGCACTCGGATATTGCAAGCCGGAGCGTTACAGTAGCAACACATAACTGAATAGCGTGGCCGTGCGTTTTTTCGTCGCGGACGCAGCGGGCCGCCCATACACACGCCGCAACCCCTAGCCGATGCGCTGTTGCCGTGTGTGGTTGATCGTCAGCAGGAAGATAATGGTCCTGTCGGCGCTGGGCGTCGGCAAGGCGGGGTCAAGCTGCCGTATGGTCTCGGTGGCCTCTCGCAAAGACGCACACACGCGGCTGGGCTTCGGCACAGCTTTCAAGATGTGGTTTACGGCGTGGCTGGCCGGACGCTGCCCCCAACCAATTAGCATCACGGATTTTAACAGCGGGTGTTGCGGCAGGTTCGCTCGGTGCAAGTCGTGTAGCGACGGCACACTCGTCAGCGCGAAGCCATCCACCACCACGTGCAGCGGGCGCTGCGTGCGCGACATCAGATCAACGACAAAGCGTTCTGCTTCCTGGATTTCCGGCCACGTCACCCGGCCCTGCATCTGACACATCAACACATAATCTTGCAAATACCAGCCAATACGCAATGGCATGAGGCTTGCTCCCCGCTACTTTACGCATATGTTAGCACGGGCAAACCCACACAAACCGTAGAGATTTGCGCTAACACATGAGCATGGCTTACGGAATAGGTTGTTTGAAGGTGTGTTGACGCCTCAGAGCGCAATATTTCCACGCCTGGAATGCAAATTGTAATTAAAGTTACAACCAAAAACAAGCCGGATTTCAACTTTTCAGGTAGCACGAGTGCGATGTGACCAGTCGTTACCCGACATCAGACATTGGCAAAACATGAGTGGGCGCTTATAATGTGAATTTTATGTGAGAGAGACTGCCTCAATCAGTGCGCACACAATTTAGGGGACGAAACATGTTTGCAGATCACACACGGCTGATCCGCTATTTTGCGGGGGACGCTTTACATCAATTGGTCGCATTGCACTACCTGAAAAGCCACCCGCATGACGTTGTCGGCTATTTATATGAGACGGAACCGCAGCACAGCGCGGCCTTGTTGCTGCTGCCCATCGCCATCTCACCGACAGACCGCGCACTGTACAAAACTATGCAGTGGGTGGCCGTCCTCAGCGCGAACCACCGCGACGCGGCGGCGCTACTGCTGCCCTACATCCCACAATCACAGCCTGCTGTGATTAAGTGCAGCGATGCCTTCAGCCGCACCGCTTTGCGCAACCATCAACAGGCCCGTCATACCCGTTCGTTGATTTCGTATACGGCCCCGGCGCAGAATGGCTACAGCGCGTCCGATATGGTGCAGGTCAGTGCGCGGCTCGATGAGCGCTGCATCCCATTATGGTGCAAGGGAGGCTGCGATGAGCAGTCAATTCGCAGCGCATTTAGCAGCGGGGATGCGCTAGCCTTCACGCAATATGAGCAGGATGAACCCGTCGCGACCTGTTACGCCTACCCAAACTATGAAGGCATCTGGGATGTGACGGGCGTGTACACGGTCGGCGCACAACCGCAGCGCGAGCTAGGCCAGGCGGTGATGGGCACGGCGCTGCATCACCTGCTGGGCCGCAAGCTGACGCCGCATTATCAGGTGGAGCACAGCGACCACGCGCTGATTCGTCTGGCGGAATTGTTGCGGCTACAGCGCACGGCACAGACGGACCATTTCACGCTGTAGGGGCTGTGTCGTGGCTTCTAATCCAACCACTGTAAACCGCGCCCGATGAGCAGTTCATGCTTGACGTTATGATGTGTATTTTTCATCGGGACCCGTGCCACCTGCAAATGATGAGACATGGCAAGCGCTTTCGCCTGTGTTGCATCATGGGGTAGCACCACTAGCGTGGTCGTGTGTTTTTTCGTGGCGGACGCAGCAAGCCGCGTCCCTACATGACCAATGTGAACTGTAGGGACGCCATTCTTGGCGTCCGGGGTGGCTACCGATTTTCACCGTCCACGCTTTCTTGTGGTGCTACCGATTGTCACAGCACTTGGGTTACTATGGCAGCGGGGAATGCGCGAAAAACAGCGACCTGAGCCGTCACATCTGAACCTTAACGCTCAAGCCTGCCTTCATTCATTTACAATGGGACAAATGGCACAAATACGGCGCAA
>DAOTTW010000165.1:0-2115 GCA_034437615.1 Anaerolineae bacterium
GGATGTCCAGCATGTCTTTCAGCGTATTTTTCTAGACCTTGAGGGATTTCGCTTGTTTGCCTAACGAAATACATTACATTTTCGGCTTACCACGCGAAATCCCAAAGAGCCACTCTATTTTATCGGTGGAAGCCCACCACCATCACTTTACTTACTACACACGCTCTCCTTAAGGTTTACTGATGCGCTTACGATGTGTTATCGCGTAATCTAAACTACAGAGCTATTCAAAAAACACAAAGGATCGTCGGAATATGCGCGTGCTACGTAAAGGCCGACGCCTTGATTATGCTCACACGGGGCGCAACCCACTTGCATGTTTTGTGCCTGATCTCCGATTCACATGTTTACTGTTGTTAGTGGTAGAGTAGTGTACATTGATGGTAGCATATCAGACTCCGCATTATCGGAATTTTGAGTCATTGGTTGACGCCAATGTCCAATCGTTTATCGAAGCTTTTCGTTTAGAGCAGGTCCAACCTCTACAAAGTACCTTCCGAGTGCTGATACAACCGCTGGCCCGAAGAATCGCCGGTACTGTGTTGGAATATGATGCACGTATTGCTTGTGAAGGTCTAGCGAGTGCGTCGCGTTGGATGCTGGACGAATTCCAAACAGAGTTGCGCATCTATAACATTGAGCGCATCCCAAACCGAGGCCCGCTTTTGGTCGTTGCCAACCATCCTGGCATGAGTGACGCCATGGCGTTGTTTGCCTCGTTGCCGCGTCAGGACATAAAGATCGTCGCTAAGAAGAATGCCATTTTACCTTTACTGCAAGGCATCGGTCAGCACATTATCTTTGTCCCCGATTCCTCCCTATCCCCTATCAGCACAGTTCGAGCTGTGACCAAGCAATTGCGTGCTGGTTGCACAGTGATCCTCTACCCTGCTGGCGCAATCGAGCCAGACCCGGCAACACGTTCTAATGCCGTTGACACATTGCCGAGGTGGTCACATAGTTTGAAGGTATTTGCCCAGCGTGTGCCAGGTTTGCAGGTGTTGCCAGTATGTGTCAGTGGTGTGATTTCTCATAGCGTGTTACGACATCCGATCACACAGCTTTATCGTACGCAGGAACGACGGGACTGGGTAGCCGCTACACTCATGGTGCTATTAAAGCAATATCGTTCGACTTGTGTTTCAGTGCGCTACGGAAAGCCAATCCAGGCGCAGTCAGAGACAGTTATGGAACAGGTTCATAACCAGATGATTGGCTTGATCCAAGCTGATTGATAACATACAAGTTGCTTAGATTTATTGCTGCTTTCTGAAAGGAGTATGCCCACATGACGATAGGTCTTATCCCATTAGACGAGCGTCCGGTCAACTCACGCTATCCAGCGCTCATTGGTGCTGTCGCAGACTGGGATGTACAGATTCCACCATTAGATATTTTGAGTGCATACCGCAAACAAGCTGACTTGGTTGCAATTGCGGAATGGCTATAACTGGGGTAACTACTCAGGCCAGTCTGTGTGTGTCGCCACTGGCTGAAGCCAGCGGCTTCCGCAGGGCCAACCCCCCTGAAGGGGGCTATTGCACGCTGCATACAGCCTGCTTCAGCAGGCTTGTCCTTACCGGAGCCGGACGTTTTAACGTCTGGCGACTAAGCATGGGACACGTACCCGAGTAGTTACGATGACTAGCTATAATGGTAAGCGGTCGCTCAGGTCCAGCCCGGTGCGCCGGATCAGGTCTTGCACCTGCTCATCGTTAAAATCTGTGTCGTGGATGATGCTGTAGGGCAGGTCGTGCATCCGCACATAGCCGCGCAGGTCGCGCAACGTCTCTGCAATGTCATCGCGTCGCAACTGCCCCAGGCGCACGCCTGCTGCCAGCAATGTTCTGCGGATGGGTTCGACGTCTTGCCTGTGCAGCGCAGCAGCCAGCAAAATGCCAGGGCCGACCAGATCAGAATAGGGGATGCCGGTGCCGCGTGCGGCGCGTGGCTCGATGGCGTAGGCGAAATATTGCTCGCTGCCCTCTTGCGGGCGGTTGTGCCCTAGCTGATTCGTCAATTGCACCTCGACGCACATCAAATCCAGCAGGTTACGCAAGGCACCGCGCCGACCTTCACCGACGCCTTCTGCGATCTTGTACGCCTGTTGCAGCA
>DAOTTW010000166.1:0-22035 GCA_034437615.1 Anaerolineae bacterium
GTGAAGCTGTTATCCGTTGCGCTGCTGGTGTTGCCAGTGTTGAAGTCGAAGCCGCCGTTCGTCAAGCTGGCACCATACAGGAATTCGCTGGTGGAGTTAAACGACGCCAGGAAGTTTGCAGCAGGCGGCACCGTCTCGAATTCGCCTACCGTATAGGGGAAGGCAGGCGGCGTGATACTGGCGCTGTTCGGGTCTACGATGTGCGCGACCTCCACGCCGAAGGGGTCCTCGCTGAGGTCATCACAGCGGACGGTCAGGCTGAACGAATCGCCCTCGAAGATTTCTGCGTTATCCGGCACGACACTGCAAGCGCCCGTCGCTGCGTTCGTCACATCAATCGTCACCGTCGCAAGGTTGCTGGTGTAGCCTGTCGTCATCTGGTCAACCGTGAACTGGAATTGCGTCGTACCACTGAAGCCGAGATTGGGCGTGAACGTGATTTCCCCCGTCGTGCTGTTTACGCTGGCGCTACCATCCGGCACGACGCCCACAATCGCAACAGTCGTCGGGTCAACATTGCCCGTGTCGTTGGCTGTCACATCAATCGGGGACGTTGGCGTATTCACAGTCGTGCTGCCAACATCGTCATTGGCCACAGGCAGGATTGACACGCAGCTTGCAGTTGCCAGCGTCGGCGTGTTGTTCGTAACAGGCCCTGCGGTCAGGGATGTGTTGTCATAGAAGGTGTTAGCTGCAATCGCGATTGTGTCATCATCGCTATTGTTGATACCGACCACATTGCGCGTGAAGCAGGTTGTATCGACATCGCTCAATGATGCATCCAGCGTGCCCCCACCTTCAAACAAGATGCCGTTATCGAATTCACCGATCTCCGTATCATCTACATCAACAGTGATGCTGCTCGGCCCATGCGTATCGCTCAGTACGATACCATTTGCAGCGCTGTTCGAGCGCAACACGCTGTTGCTGAGCGTCACGCTGATCGCGTTGTCGTTCGCACCCGTATCGCTGTCGTCTTCGATGACGATGCCCGCTGTGCTGGAATTCGAGATAGAAATGCCGGAGATATTCAGCGTGATCGGACCGTTAAAGAAGTCGTTGGCGCGAATGCCAATATTGTTGTTGAAGAGTGAGCCATCGACAATCGAAACCGGATTGATGATATTGCCGAAGTACATGCCCACATTACTGTTTTCGACGGCGTTGTCACTGAAGGATACGTTATTGGAGATCGACACGATCTGGAAGCCATCGACAGAATTTTCAAAGCCCGCCGCTGCTGTTATGGCGTTGCGATCCAGGCTGAAATCCGGCGTCCCGCTATCATACAGGTTGTGCCAGATGCCGATCCGCTCGGCCTCGATGGTATTGCCGGAGATTTCATAGCTGGTTGGGAAGCTGCCGGTCGGCGCGACAGAAGAGGCCCCGGTTTGAATGCCGAAGCGCGTGCGCGTGATGAGGTTGTCGCGAATATCGGCATAAAATTCGTTGAACATGCCGATGCCGCGCCGCGATGAACCATTATCAGCGCGGCTTCCAGGCAGGTTGTCGATGTAATTGCGCTCGATCACACCCCCCTGGCTGAGTGTCGTACTGTTGCCAGCGAGACCGCCCGTGTAAATGCCGTACCAGTTCAAGTTGCGGATGATGTTATTACGGATGGCCACGTTATTATACTGTGCACCTTCATACGCTGGCACGAGAATGCCCGTATTCGTGTTGACATCCACGCCGTTCAGGTCCGGGTATGCTGCGGCTCCGCTGTCGGTGCTATCGACATTGGGGTTATCGCCGTTGAATTCCAGGCCATCAATTGTTACATCGCTAGCCCGAACGCCAAGCAGCACAGGCTCACCGTTGCTGCCATCAGCAAGACGATCCCCCGGCGGCACGATTTTGGCTTCTGGCAGGCGTGAGCTTGCATAGCCAGCAGCGCCTGTATTCGGCCCCTGTAGCGTCAGTGCCTTGTTAATCTCAAGATATTCGGCATAGGTGCCCGCAGCGACGTCGACCGTATCCGTTGCGCTGGCGGCGTCAATGGCGGCCTGAATCGTGCAGTACGGGCCACCTGTTGTATCGTTGCAGGTCGGGTCGTTCGTATCGACATTCAGTGTCGCTGCCTGTACAGGTAGCGCTAGTAACAGTACCAAGCAAACAGGACTTAAACGAAAGATCGTGCGCAAAACTTTGAGCATTTGTTATCCTTTAACATAGACATCAGCTAAGTAAACGCTATATACCTTCTATTCTATAATGCACTTGTCTGAAATTCTAGCTACATTTTGAATTACGTGTCTGTTTAGCGAGTTTGGTGTCATCCTGAGCAAGTCGCGGCTCTCTATGTCGCATCATACGGGCGCGTGTTATCATGGCGTCTGCAATTCAACGACGCAGACAAGACCAAGACAGCCAGATACAGACAAACAGAAAGAAAAAACCTCATGGCACAAGAATACGATGTGGTGGTGCTGGGTGCGGGACCGGGCGGCTATACCGCCGCCATCCGCGCCAGCCAACTAGGGCTAAAGGCCGCCATCGTGGAGAAAAAATACTGGGGCGGCGTCTGCTTGAATGTCGGCTGCATCCCATCGAAGGCGCTGCTGCATAACGCAGAGCTAGCGCACACCATCTACGCGCAGGCGGATGAATTCGGCATCAAGATCGACGGCACCGTGACGATGGATTACAGCGTAGCCTATCAGCGCAGCCGCAAGGTCGTGGACCGCATGACCAAAGGCGTGCAATTCTTGATGAAGAAGAACAAGATCGACAGCTACGAGGGCTGGGCGACCTTCAACGATGCCAACAGCATGAGCGTGGAACTGAACGAGGGCGGCAACGAAACGCTGAAGTTCAAGCACTGCATCATCGCCACCGGTGCGCAGGATCGCCTGCTGCCGGGGCTGTCCTTCAGCGAAAACGTCGTCTCATGGGAGACGCAAATCCAGGAGGAGAGCCTGCCTGAAAAGATGCTGATCGCTGGTGGTGGTGCTATCGGCGTCGAGTTCGCCTATGTGCTGAGCAATTACGGCGTGGATGTGACCATCGTGGAATTCATGGACCGCCTGCTGCCGCTGGAGGACCCCGAAGTCAGCAAGGAATTGCAGAAGGCGTACAGGAAGTACAAGATCAATGTGATGACGGGCACCCGCGTCGAAAACGTGGAAGATACCGGCAGCAGCGTCAAGATGACCGTGACCACGCCGAAGGGCGAGACGCAAACGCTGGAGGCGGACCGTGCCATGATCGCGCTTGGCTTCAAGCCGCGTGTGGAGGGCTACGGGCTGGAAAGCACAGGCGTACAACTGACAGAGCACGGCGCAATCCAGATTGACAACCGGATGCAGACCAGCGTGCCCAGCGTGTATGCCGTCGGTGACGTGACGGGCAAGCTGATGCTGGCCCACGTCGCAGAGACGATGGGCATCATCGCCGCCGAAAACATCGCAGGCGTGGAAAGCGTCGAACTGGATTACAAGATGATGCCGCGTGCCACCTACTGCCAGCCACAGGTCGCCAGCTTTGGCTATACCGAAGCCGAAGCGGAAGAAATGGGCTACGAGATTAACGTGGCCAAGTTCCCGTTCCAGGCCAACGGCAAAGCGCAGGGCCTCGGTGATACGGCAGGCTTCGTGAAGATCATCAGCGACAAGCGCTACGGCGAAATCCTCGGTGGGCATATGATCGGCCATAACGTGACCGAATTGCTACCCGAATTGACGCTGGCGCAACGCTGGGAACTGACGCCGAACGAGATTGCACGCAACGTACATGCGCACCCGACGATGAGCGAAGCGATTAAAGAGGCGGCGCACGGCCTGGAAGGGCACATGATTAACTTCTAGCAATCTGCCATTCAAGCGCAGGGGCGCAATGCATTGCGCCCCATATGCACCACATGATCCTTTACTATAATCTATCGGCATCTATTGCACTGGCACGATCAAAAACACGCGCATGGCGCTGTCATCCACGCGAATATCCTCTAAATCGTGCTGTCCCTGGCCTAGCCGCTCATTCAGGATGAAATCAAACGCCTCGAAGATGCCCGACATCACATCGTCATAGGCCGCCTGAACAAATGCTTCGCTGGGGCTGCTGCCGCCGACCATACGGAACTGCTCCGGCGTGACGGGCTGGATGCGCAAGAAGTTATTCGCTGATGCCTCATTCTGCACGACATCAAACGCGACGAAAAACGTGCCATTCGTAAAAGCAGCGCCGCCAAGCGCCGTCACAGAGACATCAATCCCGCCTGTGATGAAATCGACGTTTACATCCTGTATAGAAGGCAGGTTACTCAGCAGACGGTCAACCTCTTCTTGGAACTGCGCCTCAGTGATGACGACATCGGCCCCGGTGATGGGCGCACCGCTGCTGAGCGTTGCCCGTTGCGGAGCCTGCACCCCTGCTGGTATCGGCGTCAGCGTGACGATACGCGCTGCTTCGATGACGATGGCGGTAGCGCTGGCTGCGGTGTCTATGTCCGATGCTGCTTCCGTGCTCGTGGGCTGCACAGCGACAGCCTGGCCGGATGCTGTGGTTGCGGTCGGCGCTGGCAGCGTAATCGTGGCTTCGGCTGTGGGTGTCACATCAGCGGGTTGTGCGCTGGCTGCACCTTCGCGAGTTGGTGTCGGTTCGTCGCTGGCTGTCGTGGTCGGTGGTTCGTCGCTGGCTGTTATAGTCGGGGCCTGCGTGTTGGTCAGCGCGGGTTCGGGCGTGTCGCTGGCCCCCGGTGACGTGTCGGCTTGTGTGGTGGTCTCGGTCGGCAAAGCGGCAACCGTCGGCAATGTCTCGTCGGTGTTCGCCTGGGGTTGGCACGCGGCCAGCAACCACGCTAGCAGCAGCAATAGTATCAGATGGCTTTTCATGCGGTCTTTTGCATCTCTCTTAGCGGACGACAGTTCGCACAGTATACCGCACGACAGCCACACAGGTTACGCCACCTGATGCAAAAGTACCTGCCGCATCCGTTCCGCGTCGATATTACCGCCACTGAGCACCAGCACCACCCGCGTCCCCGGCGCGAAGCGCAACAAGCCCGTATTCAGCGCCGCAAGCGCAACCGCACCAGCCCCCTCAGCCACCACATGCGCCGCCTGCATCAAATCCGATACGGCCTTTTCGATGTTGGCTTCGTCCACGCGCACCAATTGCCGCACGTGCGCATCAATAATGGGCTGCGTCAGCGTGCCGGGTCGCTTCACGCGGATGCCATCTGCCACCGTCGCACCAGAGCTATAGCGATAGTTCGCGCCAACGCCATACACCTGCACATCCGGCTTGAGGCCCTGCGCCGCCAGCGCGATGCCGCTAATTAAGCCACCGCCACCCACCGGCGTGATAATCGCAGCGGTGTCAGGTGCCGCCTGCATAATTTCCAGGCCGATGGTGCCCTGACCCGCGATGATGTCCAGATCGTTATAGGGTTCGATGAAGGTCGCGCCAGAGGATGCCGCCAGGTCGTGTGCCTGTGCGCGGGCGTCGTCAAACGTGCCTTCGACAAGCTGCACCTGCACCCCGCCGAAGCGCTGTGTACGCTCGATCTTCGTCTGTGGCGTGCTTTCGGGCATGAAAATGGTCGTTCGCTGGTCCAGCCCGAAGACGCTCGCAGCGTAGGCCACACCTTGCGCGTGATTACCCGATGAGGCCGCAACGAGACCGTTTGCGCGTTGTCCTGCGCTCAAGCCTGCGATCTTGTTATAAGCACCGCGTAGCTTGAATGCGCCTGTGGTTTGCAGGTTTTCCAGCTTCAGCAGGATGTGCAGGTCGTGTCGTCGGCTGAGCGCGTCGGCGTAGATCAACGGTGTGCGCAGCGCCACGCCGCGTATGCGCTCATGCGCGGTGTAAAAATCATCTAGCGTCAGGTTGGGGGCCAAAGTGTCAGTTGGCATGGGGTTTCTTCGCCAATGGTTAAAATGCGCTCTTTATTATCTGGCTGTATTCTGGCGGACGCCAAGAATGGCGTCCCTACATGACTGTGAACCGTAGGGACGCGGCTTGCTGCGTCCGCCACGAAGAACGCACGACCACACGATTATGTGGTGCTGCCGGATTACTGCGGCCAACCCTCAAGCTGCCGCTTCAGGTGGCTCATGAACTGATCGGCTGTGGCCCCATCAATCAGGCGATGGTCAAACGTCAGCGACAGATACGCGCACGGACGGACCGCAAGCGCATCAGCCACGACCTTGACGCGCTTTTCGATAGCCCCCACGCCCAGAATAGCCGATTGTGGCTGATTGATGATGGGCGTGGCGAACAAACTGCCGTTGACGCCATGATTGGTGATGCTGAAGGTGCCGTTGCGCACCTCATCCGCTGTCAGGTCGCGCTTACGCGCACGCGCCGCCAGATCATTGACCTGACGCGCCAAGCCAAGCAAATTATAGTCCCCTGCGTTTTTGATAACAGGCACGATCAGGCCATCATCCAGCGCTACAGCAATACCCACATGCGTCACATGTTGATAGTAGATACCATTGGCAGTCCAGCGGGCATTCAGGGCAGGGTAAGCGCTCAGGCTTCCCGCGCAGGCGGCCACGAAATACGGCGTAAACGTCAGCTTGACGCCCTTCTGCTCAAAAGCCGCTTTATTTGCAGCACGGTGCGCCACCACTGCCGACAGATCGACCTCAAACACGGTGGTCACATGCGGCGCAGTCTGCAATTGGCTGCGGACCATGTGCTCTGCGATGCTGCGGCGCATTGGCGTAAGCTGCACTAATTCGCCGGGCACATCCTGCGGCACGTCTGGCGCTTTTGCTGGCGGTTTCGCGGCAGGTGGCCGCGCCGCCTGCGTCGGTGCGGGCTGTTGCGGTGCATCATCCAGCTTATATTCAACGCTCGGCTTGAACAAATCGCCATCGACGGGCTGTTCCCAGGGTGCTATGTCGTCCGTCGCTGTCGTTGCACCGTTGCCTTGCCCCGCCTGCTGCATGTAGGCCAGCACGTCTTTCTTCGTGATGCGCCCATCACGCCCACTGCCTTCAATCTGCGATAGGTCAAGCTCATGCTCGGCGGCCATGCGTGCCACCACAGGCGTCATATGGCCCGTGTAGCGTCCTGACTGCGTGCGCGTGCTATTCTTCACGGGCGTTGGCTCAGCAAGCCGTGTTGCTGTGGGTTGCGCCTCTTTTGCGGTCTGATCGTCTGTGCTTTCGTTCGCCTCACCGATCAGGCCCAGCACCACGCCCGAATCAACCGTTTCGCCCTCTGCGATGTGGATTTTCAGCAGCACACCCGCAGCCGGCGCAGGCACTTCGGTATCCACCTTATCGGTGCTGACGCGCACAATCGGTTCATATTCTTCGATGGCATCCCCGACCTGCTTCAGCCATTCGCCAACGGTGCCATCGACCACACTTTCGCCCAGTTGGGGCATGATGATTTTCGTTGCCATGTCGTTTTATCACCCCTCGCGTTAGTAGCCGACGATTTCACGGATGGCGTCTGCGATTTTATCCGGGTTGGGCATGAACGCCTCTTGCAGATCATGGCTATAAGGCACAGCCGGCACGTCCGGCCCGGTCAGGCGGCGGATCGGCCCATCCATGTATTCAAAGCCTTCATCAGAGAGGATCGCCGCGACCTCTGCGCCATAGCCTAGTGTGCGGTTGTCCTCGTAGACGATCAGCGCCTTGCCGGTCTTTTTGAATGAATTCAGGATACTGTCTTTATCGAGCGGTAGCAGCGTGCGCAAATCCAGCACTTCGGCGCTGATGCCATCATCCCGCGCCACTTTCTCAGCGGCGATGTGGGCGTAGTGCGCCATCATGCCATAGGCATACACCGACACGTCCTCGCCTTCACGGGCGATGCGTGCGGGGCCGATGGGTGTGGTGTATTCGTTATCCGGCACCTCGCCCTTGATAGCGCGATAGCCCTTCTTCGGCTCGAAGTACATCACCGGGTTCGGGTCACGCACGGCGCTTTTCAGCAGCCCTTTCGCGTCGGCTGGCGTCGATGGAATGACGACCTTCAGGCCGGGGATGTGCGCGTAAAAGGCCTCGATGCTCTGGCTATGATATAGGCCACCGCTGATGCCGCCGCCATAGGGCGCACGAATCACCATCGGCACGGGCCACTGACCATCCGAACGATAGTACATGCGCGCCGCTTCGCTCAAAATCTGATTAAAGGCCGGGTGGATGAAATCCGCGAACTGAATTTCGCAGATGGGGCGCAAGCCTGCCACCGCCGCACCGATGCCCACCGCTGCAATGGATAGCTCTGCCAGCGGTGAATCCACGATGCGCTCTGCGCCGTACTTCTCGAATAGCCCTTTGGTGGCACGGAACACGCCGCCACGTGGCCCGATGTCCTCGCCCGTCATGAAAACGCGCTGATCGCGTGCGAGTTCTTCATCCAGCGCGGTTGTGATCGCTTGAATCAGGGTCATCTGCGCCATCGTTATGCCCCGTTCTTTGCATTGTTTGGGCCTGAATCCAGCGCATCGAGCGGCGCGTACACTTTGCTATAGAGCGTGTCTGCGGGTGGATAGGGGGCGGCTTCGGCTTCACGCTGCGCCGTGTTAATCGTGTCTTTGATGCGGCGCTCGTAGTCGTCCAGCGTGTCTTGCGTCAGGATGCCCGCATCCAGCAGGTATTGCTGAAAGCGCGGCACCGGGTCGAGTTTCTTTTCGGCCTCAAGCTCTTCTTTGCTGCGATACGTATTGTGGTCGTCGTCGGATGAGTGCGGCACCATGCGGATCACCTTCGCCTCAATCAGCGTGGGGCCATCGCCGCTATAAGCTCGCTCAACCGCTTCACGCGCCACATCATACACCTGCAACGGGTCCAACCCATCGACCTCGACGCCACGCACACCGTAAGCCTCGGCGCGTTCCCACAGCGGCACCTTCGCCTGCTGATCGTAGGGCACGCTGATAGCGTAGTTGTTGTTCTCCACCATGCAGATGAACGGCAGTTGATGCACACCCGCCCAATTCATGCCCTCGTGCCATTCGCCCTGGCTGGTGCTGCCCTCGCCCAGCGCTGTGAAAGCCAGACGCGGTTGCGTCGCATCATCCGGCGAAACGAGGCCCACACGCTGACGATACTTGATCGCAAACGCTGTACCTGCCGCCTGCGGTACCTGTGTGGCCACCGATGACGATTGCGATACAATATTCAGGTCTTTCGCGCTCCAGTGGCTCGGCATCTGACGGGCGTTGCTGCTGCGTTCGCCTGCCTTGCCGAACAAGCTGAACATGAAATCCTTCGGCGTGATGCCAAGCGTCAAGCATAGCGCCAGATCACGGTAATAAGGATAGGCATAGTCCACACCCCGCGTCAGCGCGAAGGCCATCGCCACCTGTGCGGCTTCATGACCAATTGCGCTGACGTGAAAGGCGATCTTGCCCTGACGATGCAAGGCCCATGATCTTTCATCTAAGCGCCGGGACAAAAGCATGTAGTAGAAAATCTGTTGTAGGTCGTTGGGGGTAAGCTGCGCTGAGTAGCGTCTTTCTGTAACGGAAGTCGCCATGATCTCTCCTAGCTAAACCTTATTGCAATAAAAATTTTAATATAGTGGCTGCAAGAAAAAGTGTCTTTGTGCAGACTCGACACGATTTAGGCGAAATTTTCAAACACAGTGCATAAAGGGTATCATAGCTATCCTCAAGCGCATAGGATCAAGTCAGCTTATCGAGGGGACCATACCGATGAAACGTTGTGATTGGGTTAGTGACGACCCGCTGTATATCGCGTATCATGATGAAGAATGGGGCGTGCCCGTGCGGGACGACCAGGCGCTATTTGCGAAGCTGACGTTGGATGGCTTCCAGGCGGGCTTGTCGTGGCTGACGGTCTTGCGCAAGCGCGACAACTTCAGGGCCGCCTTCGATGGCTTTGATCTACACACCGTCGCCGCATACGATGAGGCAAAAATCAACAGCCTGCTGCAAAACGCGGGTATCATCCGGCATGAGGGCAAAATCCGCGCTACGATTGGCAACGCGCAGGCCGTGCTGAAAATGCAAGCAGAGGGCACCCGCTTCAGCGATTTCCTGTGGTCGTTTGTCGGCCACAAAACCATCATGAACCAGTGGCGGACGATGCAGGACGTGCCCACGCAAACCGTCGCGTCACAGGCCATGAGCAAGGCACTCAAGCAACGCGGCTTTCGCTTCGTCGGCCCGACTATTTGCTATGCGTTTATGCAGGCCGTCGGCATGGTACACGACCACACCACCGACTGTTTTCGCTATGGTCTGGGCGTCTAACATGGGCAAGTCGCAGAAAAGGCAAAGCGAATTCAGATGATTCGCGCAGGGACGCCATTCTCGGCGTCCGCAGTTGGTGGATACGGCTTGCCGTGTCCCTACAATCGTGCGGGTTTGGTTTCGTTTATCCGTTGGCTGGCAAGCTCTTGCCTGTGCGTTCATCTGATGTTCAGGTATCTCCGGCACAATGCCTGAACGTCGTATAAAATCAATCATGTGAGGAGCAACAGACATGCAATACAGACGACTCGGCAACGCAGGTATGAAGGTCAGCAGCATCTCGCTGGGTGGCTGGATTAACTTTGGCGAAAACAAGGTCGAGCATGACATCGCACAGCGCGTCGTGGAGACCGCTTACGAGCAGGGCATCAACTTTTTCGATCTGGCCGACATCTATGGGCGCGGCGAAGCCGAAAAGCAGATGGGCGCAGTGCTCAAGCAGTATCCGCGTCATACGCTGGTGATTTCCAGCAAGGTCTTCTGGCCCATGAGTGATGATGTCAATGATCGCGGCCTCTCGCGTAAGCACATCATGGAAAGCATCACGAAAAGCCTCAAGCGCCTCGAAACCGATTATCTGGACATTTACTTCTGCCACCGTCACGACCCCGATACGCCTATGCGCGAAATCGTCAAGACCATGAGCGACCTCGTAGAACAGGGCATGGTGCATTACTGGGGCACGTCGGAATGGAACGCGCCGGAAATCGTGGAGGCTTACGAAATCGCAGAGCGCTACGGCTGGCACCCGCCACAGACCGAGCAGCCGCAGTATTCCATGCTGTATCGTGAGCGCGTCGAAGGCACGATTTTGCCCGTCACGAAACCGCGTGGCGTCGGCCTGGTGCCCTGGTCGCCGCTGGCGATGGGCATGTTGACGGGCAAATATGACGCTGGCGTGCCCGATGATTCCCGCTTTGGCCGTGAAGAATGGGCCAAGCAGCGCTTCCTGAACGACGACAACGCCGAAATCGTGCGCCAACTGCATCCCATCGCGGAGCGCCTCGGCATCACCCGCGCACAATTGGCGCTGGCGTGGTTGCTGGCTGAACCAGGGGTCAGCAGTGTGATTACTGGTGCAACACGCCCTGAGCAGGTCGTGGATAACGCGGCTGCGGGTGACATCGAACTGGATGAGGTCACGATGCAGGAAATCGCCGCGATCTTGAACAGCGAACAAGCAACCGAAACCGCCTAGTGAGGGATCATTTCATGGATAGCAAGACAGTATTTGACTACATCGAAGACCTGGCTATTGTGGCGGGGATGCGCGGTAACTTCCCGCCGGAGATCGCGCTGAATGTCGTGGATGTCCTGGTCGATGAGGACATCGACGTGTTTGAATTTACCATGAACAGCGTACAGCCCATCGAAGCCATGCAAGCCGTCAAGAAGAAATACGGCGACGACGTGGCCGCAGGTATGGGCACCGTGCTCGACCTGGAAACTGCGCAGCGCGTCCTGGATGCCGGAGCCGATTTTATCGTGTCGCCTGCGTTTCAGCCGGAAATTGTCGAATATGTGCTGAAAGCCGATAAGCTCATCGCCCCCGGCGTCATCACCCCCAGCGAAGCAGTCGCCGCCTGGTCGCTGGGCGTGCCCCTGCTGAAGCTGTTCCCAGTTGGCACGTTGGGCGTGGATTACTTCAAAGCGTTCTTTGGTCCGCTGAACCATATGAAATTTATGTGCAATGGTGGCATGACCGCCGATAACGCCCAGGGATTCTTGCAGGCGGGCGCGATGGCGGTTGGCATGTCAAGCTGGCTTAGCGGGGATGGTACGTGGCCAGAATCGCGCTTGCGTTCACGGGCGCAGGTCTTGCGTAACGCTGTTGCCATCGCGCTACCCGACCACAACGCAGAGGCCGAGACCAAAAAATAATGTGGCCAATGCCGCAGCCGTTTGGCCTGTGGGGGTGCTGCGCCTATACTTGCAGGTGTGATTAACCTCATGACATGAGACACGAAAGGACGCTATCATGATGCGTCGCTTATCAGCGCTGGCCGCCTGCTTGCTATGTGCTGTTTTGTTGCTGGCCGCCAGCACACAGGCGCAGGACGGCCTGAACCTACCGACAGAACTTTATGTGTTGCTGAACGAAGGGCGCGTACAACGCTTTGGCATCGGCAGCGCAGGCGTGGATTTCGTGACGCCGGAGGACGAATTCGTGCTGGATTTTCGCGTTGCGCCGGACGGCAACTGGCTGGCCTACCGCACGCAGTCCGGCTTGTTCATTCGTGATATGTACGCGGCTGACGCCAGCGCAGCACCACAGCAGATCGTGGCCGCCGCCAGCGTGCCCGCCGTGCGTGGTCAGGGCGAGACCATCGCCTGGTCGCCGGAAAGCGACGCCATCGCCTATACAACGCTAGATGGTGGCCGCGTGTATTTTCTGGATGGCGGCGCATCCGCTGAACTCGGCACGCCCATGCTACAAAACCTGCGCTGGTCACCGGATGGCAGCTATCTAGCAGCAGAGGCCAATGAAAATATCTGGTGGATTTTCCGGCGTGAGGCCGCACAGATGACGCTGACGAGCGCGATACCGGGCGCGTATGGCGTCGTGTGGCTAAACCTGACCGATCTGCTGTTCCTGCCGCTGGATGGCGGCATGATCCGCATGGATTTAGCAGATGGCAACCGTCAGACCCCCGTCCGTGATGATGGCGTGACCTACTTCCGGCCTTATTTGCAGCGTGATGGCTCCTTACTGGCCTTTCGTAGCGCAGATGGCGTCAACGGCCAGTTGCTACAGGTGCCACTCACTTCGGACGCCGACCCCGTTGAACTGAGTGCAGCAGATGCAGGCGTGCCATTGCAGGGCTTGCGCTGGGGGCCGGATGGCAGCCTGCTGGTGGCGTTCCGGGGTGGTGTGCTGGCGCTGGTCGATCCGTTGACGGGCCAGGGCTTGACGCTGCCGATAAGCACCGCGTCGGCCTATAGCTGGGGCGCGGATTATCCGAACCCGGTGGTGAGCAGGCCGCTACCCGCCGCTGGCTATTTTCTGGCTGAGGGCGATAACGGCGTCGTGCAGGTCTGGCGCATGACTGCCGCTGGCGACCTGCCCCGCTCTATCACCGCAGCCGAATTCGACATCACACAGTATGCCCTATCCCCCGATGCAAGCCGCATTGCCTACGTCAGCAACAGCACCTTATGGGCCGAAAACCTGAGCACCAGCGCGGCCCCCAACACCGACCAAGTAAGCGCTGAGGCCACCGCAGAAGCAGGCAGCACAGATGCAAACGCACCTGTCGCGCTGGTCGAACTCGGCTTGATGGATGGCGTTGCACCTGCTTTCGGGCCGGATAACAGCACGCTTTACTACCACGATGAGCAGGGCGACGATAGCGGCATCTGGCAGATTGACGCAACCGCCACAGACAGCGGCCCAAGCCTCTGGTTGGCCGATACGGACGCTGTGACCTATCGTAAGGCGATCCCATCGACGGCGGTTTCGGCGGCGCTGGTCGAAGCGACCTTAGCCGATGGGGACGACGGTCTGCTGCTGGTCGATACCGTCTCTGGTGAGCGTAATCTGCTCGGCAATTTCAGCACAGGCGCATGGTTAGCGGGGGCCGATGTCGTGGTTCAGGGCAGGCTGCGCTTACAACAGGACGCCACGCCCGTTTTCGGCTTGCATGTGATTGACGTGAACAACCTGGCAGAGCCGCCGCTCACAGTCTTGCCATTGGCTGACGATAGCGCTGTGCGTTTGCTGGATTTTGTGCGCCTGCCGGATGGCAGCTTACGCGCACTGACGCAGCAGAGCGCACCGGGGCAAATCCGCGTGCTGGATGTGCCGCTGGGGGGCAGCACGCCGGAATTAGTGGCGAATGTCGGCTATCTGGTGCAGCCGCGCCTCTCGCCCGATGGTAGCACGGTGGCCGGGTCGATGCATCCGCATGGGGCGTTGCTGCTGCATGATGTTGCCACCAATAGCCGCGTTACGCTGAGCGACCCGAAGCGCATCAGCGCTTTTCGCTGGCGTTAGGCCATCCCAACAAAATAATTGACACGGTTTGCGGACACGGCTTGCCGTGTCCCTACGAACGATGTCCTGTAGGGACACCCTTCTGGGTGTCCGAGCGGCGTCAGCCGCATTGCTTGTTTTTTAGCTGGAAAAGCCTTAGTTGCACTCATCACCAGCTAAAGCCCTGACCAACGGGGCTTACCTTGTGCTAATGCATCAAGTGTAAACTACTCTTAACCTATTTCTTTTTAGCAACAGGGGGAAACACGACATGGCAGGTGAAAGAATCCTCATCATTGAGGATGAAGCCCGTATTGCGCAGTTTGTGGAGCGTGGGCTGATTTATGAGGGGTATCGCGTCAACGTCGCCCGCGATGGCCAGACGGGGCTGGCGATTGCCCGCGATAATCCGCCTGATCTGGTGATCTTGGATTGGATGCTGCCGGGGTTGGATGGCCTGGAGGTGTGCAAGCGCCTCAAGACGGCCAGCGATGTGCCCATCATGATGCTGACAGCCAAAGACGACATTAAGGATCGTGTTGTCGGGCTGGATGCGGGCGCAGATGATTATCTGGTGAAGCCCTTCTCGATTGACGAGCTAATGGCCCGTGTGCGGGCGCTTTTCCGTCGTGTGCATCCGAATTCACACCCGGAGATTTTGCGCTTTGCCGACCTGACGCTGGATACCGGCACGCACCGCGCCCATCGCGGCGAACGCGCCATTGACCTGACTGCAAAAGAGTACGAGCTGCTTGAGCTATTCATGCGCAACCCGCGTCAGGTGCTCACCCGCGATGTGATTTTTGATCGCGTGTGGGGCTATGACTTCGGTGGGGAAAGCAACATCATTGAGGTCTATGTGCGCTACCTGCGCCAGAAGACAGAACAAAACGGAGAAAGTCGCCTAATCCACACCGTGCGCGGCGTGGGTTACGTCCTGCGGGAAGAGTAGGTCCAGCATATGTCGATACGTAAGCGGCTGGCACTGTGGTATAGCGGACTCATCGTTATCATCATCGTGATTTTAAGTTTATCCGTCATCACAGTCAGCCGGGTTTCGATCCTCAACAGCGTCGATCAGGATTTACAGACGACGGCCACACGGCTCACGAACAGCATCAGTCTGGCCCCTGTCGGTGATTTTAGTACGCCAGATATGCAGGTATTGGTCGGCTATGATGAAATCTTCGGGGCACCGGGTCTATCGCTACAGATATGGAATACATCGGGCGCTGACCCGCTCTTGTTGCGTAGTTCCAGCAACATCGTGGACCACGACCAACCCCTGAATGCCAGCGCACTTCAGGCCGACGCGCCCGGAATCAGCAATGGTGAACTGCGCGGCGTACCACAGCGCATCCTGACGTTGCCGTTTTACGATAGCGCCGATAACGGCTCACAACCCGCTACACAGATGGGCGTGGTACAGATCGCGACATCGCTACAGGCCATCTACAGGGCCAACGAAAACGTTCTGTTCATCACACTGATCGGCGCGTCAATCTCGATTATCGTTTCGTTGGTGCTGGCGCTGTATCTATCTCGGCGGGCGCTGAAACCACTGGAAAGTATCTCGGAGGCGGCGTCTAATGTCGCGGTTGCCGAGGATTTATCTGTGCGCCTGACGTGGGATGGCCCACAAGACGAAATTGGCCGCCTGACGAGTGTGTTTAACCACATGATGGCACGCCTACAACACCTCTTCAGCGTGCAACAGCGCTTTCTGGCCGATGTCTCGCATGAGTTGCGCACGCCGCTAACGTCCATCCTGGGTAATTTAGAGATTATGCAGCGTTACGGCGTCGATACGGATTCGCTGGATGCCGTGCACCGTGAAGCAGGCCGCATGTCGCGCATGGTCAACGACCTGCTGCTGCTGATTCGCGCTGACTATGGCGAGTTGGAGGTCGATTTCTACCCGCTAGACCTGGATACAGTCGCGCTGGAAGTCTATGAGCAGGCGCACATGCTGGCCAAGCATCGCAGCTTGCAAATCAAGCTGGGCCGACTGGAGCCGGCTCGCATCAATGGCAACGTGGACCGCATCCGGCAGTTGTTGCTGAATCTGATCGGCAATGCCATCAAATTCACAGCCGACGGCGGTGAAATCTCGCTTGCGGTCTATGCGCAGGGTGGGCAGGCTGTGCTGGAAGTCAATGATACGGGCATCGGCATCTCGGATGAGGACCTGAAGCGCATCTTTGACCGCTTTTATCAGGCCGACCATTCGCGTGCACAGCGCCACGAGACGGACGGCTCAGGCCTGGGCCTGTCCATTGCACGCTGGATTGTCGATATTCATAACGGCAAGATTGAAGTCAGCAGCACGATTGGCCAGGGCACCCACTTTCGCATCACTATACCGCTACTTACAGAAAGTCAGATGCATCACACGGGCGGAAGCCACACCCACGTCATCAGCCACCACGCTAACCAGGCATAACAGCGCTCTACACAAGCAAAAAACCCCGGCCATCGTTTGTTAATGGACCGGGGTTCTCAGCAATTAGGCTGGGAGAGTAGGACTCGAACCTACGACATCAGGCTCCAAAGGCCCGCGTTCTGCCGACTGAACTATCTCCCAACAGTGCAAGCAATTATAACACGATGCTGCGATGGCGAAAAGACCTGACTTTGGCTTGTTGATGCCATATTTAAGAGCCACCGCTCGGATCGGGGTAGGCATGACCGCCACCAAAGTTAAATACGGGCGTCGCTGTGGGGCGTGGCGGCAGCGGCACATTGTAATCAATCGGCAAAAACTGAATGGCAGCACGGGTATCCAGCGTAATCAGGGCCATCCAGCCTACCTCGCTACCTGTATCCACCTGAACCCAGGGGCTATACGGGCTGCGTGCCAGCAGCGTGATCTCGGTGCCAGCGGTCAACGTGCGAATAACGCTGAAATTGACATCTGGCGCACTGCGCAGGTTCGCGCCCTGGCTCGTGCGCACGGTGGCCTGATTGCCGATGTTGCCCAGGCGTTGCGGCGGTACGGGCGTCTGGTCATAAACGGCTTCGATCTGCCCGATAGAACGCGCCAGCAGATCAGAGCGCATCCAGCCCGTTTCGGCGTTGCCCAGGCGCACATGTGACCACGTGCGCTCGCTGTTTTCGCCCAGGATGCTCAGCACTTCGTTGGGCGGCACCTGATAGAGCAACTGCCCCTCGATGTTGGGTTCGGCACGCATGTTAACGCGGCCATTCGTCAGCGCGTAACCGGGTTGCGGCAGTTGCACCGGACGATCCATCAGCGCAGCCGGTAGGTTTTCGGTCATAGCCAACGAGAGCGGCACCGGGTTACTAGCAGCACCCGCAGGGCGTATGAATTCCATCGAGCTATAGGGCACGGATACCTGCTGCCCGACCAGCAGCGATACACTCACACCCTGCGCGATCAGACGCGCCTGCCCTTCGATCACGATGAAATAGGTCTCTGAACCCTGCGTCTGCACGATCAGCGTGCCGTTCAGGTCAATCGACACGCCGTTAATCACGATGCGGCTGGTCTGGCCATACGGCCCCTGCACGATCAGGGCGCTGTTCGGCAATGTGTCGCAGATTTTATCGGGGTGGTTGGTGCGCACGCGCAACGCCTGCCAATCCGGTAGGTTGAGGTCATCCGGGGTCGCGTTCTGCACCTCGACATCGCCAATCATCAGCGCGTTGAACGCCACAGGCGTATCCTGCATGTGCAACCACGCGATGCCGCCGCCGTTGTCCATCAGTAGCGGCGGTGTCCGCAATGAATGCACCACCTGCGCCTCGACCAGCGCACCCGGCAACGCTAACGCATTGCTTACCGCGCCGACGGGTTGCGCTTCGGGCGGGAGGCCCCCGTTGCAGATGTAGCCGCTTGGTTCACCGATGCAAAGTTCGCTGGCGCTGGCGTATAAGTCCGTCAGCAGGGCATCACATTGCGCCGCGAGTTGCTGCGGGTCGGCGGTGGCGGGCAAGCTGGGCGTCTGCGATGGCGTCGCAGAGGCGCGGTAGGGTACAGCAGTCGGGATGGACGTGGGCGCTTGTGTCGGTGTGACGTACACCACGCCTGACGTAGCTATCGCAGACTGCGGCGCGACCACTTCACCGATTTGTACCACGCTGGATGGCTCTGTCGCTGGTGCACAGGCGGCCAGCAGCGCTGCCACCATGCAAATGTAGATTAAAGGCACTGTTCGCATCATTATCATCGCACGACCCATACTAATAACCCGCGCTGCGGTTCAGCTTGTTTAACAACGGGCGGTTTTCCAGGTAGCGCTGTAAATTCTCCGTGAAGAGGTCCGCTACCTTCTGATGATAGTGCAGGCTGTTGCCCGCCACGTGTGGGCTGATGATGACGTTGTTCATATCCCACAATGGGCTATCCTGCGGCAATGGCTCCGTCTCAAACACATCCAGCGCCGCACCACCGATCTGCTTTTCGCGCAGGGCTGCCGCCAGTGCCTCTTCATCGACCACACCACCGCGTGCGATGTTAATCAAGATGCCGCTGGCTTTCATCGCTTCTAATACACGAGCGTCAACCATGTGGTGCGTGTCCTCGGTGTAGGGCACAGCCAACACCAGGAAATCACACTCAGCGGCCATCGTCGGCAGGGCTTCACCGGGGTAAATGCGGTCTGGAATCTCGCCTTTAGGGTCCCCGATGCCATCGAGCGCATAATCCACATTCGTCTCTGAGCTGCGCTTTACGTCGCGCTTGGTGGCCAATACGCGCATTCCCAGCGCCTTCGCCAGCCGTGCGAGTTCACGGCCAATGCTGCCATAGCCCGCGATGCCCAGCGTCATACGGTGCATATCCTCTGGCTCGAAGATCGCGTAACGGTCCTCCGGCCAGCCGTGTACACGCTGATTTTGCAGCATACGCGGCAGCTTGAAGTTAAAGGCTAGCATCATCATCAGGCAATAATTCGCGATTTGCTGGGCATGAATGCCACTTGCAGAAGTCACAACAACCTGTTCCGATTGTATAATGGGCTGTTGGAGTGCACGTTCCAGGCCCGCAAAGTGCAACTGGACCCAGCGCAAACGCGGCGCTTGCTGTGGCTGTGGGTAGTCGCGCAAGGTGTAGAGGATTTCGACATCCCGCCATGCGCTATCTGGCACTTGCGGAAAGTGACGCTGCACGTTCAAGCGCGGGGAAAGCGCCCGAAGTTGCTCGATGAGGGCATCCGAAAAATCCATCGCGACGATGACGTTGATCGGTTCACCAGTATTGTCGGACATTAGAGTTTACCTTTAGGTTGCTGGTCCGGTATCGGTGTGTGCTGGGTTTGCATAGCGCATAAGGTCGCCCCGTGTTAGATTGACCGACGCGATTTTAAGCGCACAGGCGCTTTGTTGCAACAACATCAAGACAGCAATCATCATATGATACACGAGAGGACAAGAAATCATGGCTTTATTGGATGGCAAGGTCGCGCTGATTTTTGGTATCGCCAACCAACGCTCGATTGCCTGGGGCATCGCGCAGGCGCTACACGCCAACGGCGCAACGATTGCGCTTAGCTACGCTAACGAAGCGCTCAAGCGGCGCGTGGAGCCGCTGGCCCAACAGGTCGCTTGCGACTTCGTAGAAGAATGCGATGTGACCGACGACGCGATGCTCGATGGCCTCTTTGCAAAGGCGAAAGAGCGCTTCGGTAAGCTCGACGTGCTGGTGCACGCGGTCGCCTTCGCGCAGCGTGACGATTTAGGGGGCCGCTTTACGGATATTTCCCGCGATGGCTTCAAGCTCGCCCTGGACATCAGCGCCTACAGCCTGATCGCAATGGCCAAACGCGCCGAACCGCTGATGACCGATGGCGGCAGCATCATGAGCATGACCTATTATGCCGCTGAAAAAGTCATGCCCGATTACAACGTGATGGCCGTCGCCAAAGCCGCGCTAGAGCAGATTACGCGCTATCTGGCGGTGGACATGGGGCCGCAGGGCATCCGCGTGAACGCCATCAGTGCCGGGCCGATCAAGACGCTGGCTGCTGGCGGCATTCCCGGCTTCCGTGATCTGCTGCGCCAGTTCGACAACGTTGCACCCATGCGTCAGAGCGTCACCATTGAGCAAGTCGGCCAAACGGCGGTGTATCTGGCATCGGATTTATCCGCAATGGTGACGGGCGATACGATTCATGTGGACGGCGGCTATAACCTGCTCGGCCTGACCGCCACCCGTGAGCAGCTTCAGCAGGTCAACGACTCCTCTGAGTAAAGCCCCAATGCAAGGACGCGCTGAACCCCGCTGTCTACGCTGGGCTGTGCGTCCGCCGCGAAAAACACGCGACTACTGGGCATCATGTTTTTCGGAAAATCGCAAATCGGGCTATAATACAGGTGGATTTTGCTTAGGTAGCACCACAGGAAAACGTGGGCGATGAAAATCGCTAGTCGTTATGGCGGCTGACGCCACCCTGGACGCCAAGAATGGCATCCCTGCGGTTCACAGTGGTCATGTAGGGACGCGGCTTGCTGCGTCCGCTATGAAAAACGCACGACCACGCTATTGTGTGGTGCTACCCATCACATCAACTTAGCCATATATCCAGATACACCAGATGCACCAGATACACCAGATAAAATAGAAAGGCAACATGATGCGCCGCTCGCGTTTTGTGACATGCTGTATCTTAATCGCCTGCGTCGTGCTGTCGGTGAACCTGACCAGCGCACAGCAGCAAACCACCTACGTCGTGCAGCCCGGCGACAACCTGACCCGCATCGCCAACCAATTCGGCATCTCGTTGGATGTGCTGCTGATCCGCAATAACCTGATTGACCCGAATAGTGTGCGCTCCGGCACCGAACTTATCATCCCGCAAAGCGCTTTCGTCTCTACGATGGTGCATGTGGTGCAACCCGCTGAACGCCTGACCGACCTGGCAATCCGCTACAATACGACCGTGCAAGCGCTGCTGGATATGAACGCCATCCCGAATGCCAATCTCCTCCAGCGCGGCCAGGAAATTATGGTGCCAAGCAGCACCGTCATGGTGGATGTGATGCAACCTGCGCATCCACCGAGCAGCACACCGCCGCCAAGCAGCACACCGATCACCTACATTGTGCAACCCGGCGACACGCTGGCACGCATCGCGGCGGCGTTCAGCACCACTGCCAGCAATCTAGCCGCCGTGAACAACATCGCGCACCCTGATCTGATTTTCGTCGGTCAGCAGCTTGTCATCCCCGCCAGTGGTGGCCCAATCGTCGTGCATCCGCCGCAGCCACAACCGCCTGTCACGCATCCGCCACAGCCGCCCATCGTGCACACACCCAGCAACCGCGTCTACGTTGTGCAGCAGGGTGATTATCTGGAACGCATCGCGCAGCTATTCGGCGTGACGGTTGATGGCATCCGGCAATTAAACGGCATCGTGGACAATCGTAAAATCTTCCCCGGTGATCGCCTGCTGATCCCGCCAAGCACGCATCCAGTCGTACCTGTGCACCCGCGTCGTATCGTCAACGGGCATTATAGCGTGCAAGCGGGCGATACACTGCTGGCTATCGCGCAGGATTTCGGCGTCGATGTGTATAATCTGGCCCGTGCGAACGGCATCTTCAACCTGAATAGCATCTTCGCCGGTCAGGTGTTGCGCATCCCTGCATAACAACCAACCCACAAATACGGATGGTTAACGTAATGCCTACTGCCTGAGCGCACAGCGATATATGGTAACTACTCAGGTACGTGTCCCATGCTCAGTCGCCAGACGTTAAAACGTCCGGCTCCGGTAAGGACAGGCCTGCTCAAGCAGGCTGTATGCAGCGTTCCATAGCCCCCTTAAGGGGTCTCAGGGGTAGGTATTTGATGTTTGATCGTATTTTATGGCGGTTTGCACCGCCCCGGACGCCAAGAATGGCGTCCCTACGG
>DAOTTW010000167.1:0-10125 GCA_034437615.1 Anaerolineae bacterium
CAGGTCGCAACGCAGATGTAGGCCGTGCTATACTGCAATGGTAGCAGCACACGATAGCCTGGCCGTGCGTTTTTCATAGCGGACGCAGCAAGCCGCGTCCCTACACAGCCGTTTTGGACCGTAGGGACGCCATTCTTGGCGTCCGGGGCGGCGCAAGCCGCCATAAAATACGGTCAAACATCAAATATCTACCCCTGAAAAGGGGGATTGAGGGGGTGAGGGCCAATTCGCGGGCAAAATGGGCCTACCTGAGTAGTCACAAATACATGTGTCTCGATTAGCGGCCACCAACGGGCAAAACGGGCAGTGGTGTCGGGCTGGCCTGTGGTGCGACGGGCTGCATCGGTGCGCTATTTGCGTTGTCACGGTTGCTGCGCGGCGGCGCAACGGGTAGCGCTGGTAGCGTCGCAGTCGGCATCAGCGTGGGGTTAACCGTCAACGTCAGTGACGCATGATGCATGGTGTTACGCTGATCGCTGGGATTGCTGAAGCTCGTCGTTTGGGCTAGCACGCCATCTGCGCCTGATGTGGTGATGTCGCTGATGCCTGCTGCTGTTGCCTGCATCCGCACAATCGCCACCAGCGTATTATCGCTGGGTTGCAAGCGGCCTAGCGTCGCGCCCAGGTCATCCACGACGCCTGCTGTATTGTCGATGCTGGCTGACTGCAATAAGCTAAAGCCCTCACCATAGCGCACGCCATCCACACGCAACAGCGCCGGATCGTATTGCAGATCAACGAAGCCACTAAAGACCGCCCGCGCCGTTTCTGTATCGGTCATGTAAACGTTCACATTGAAGGCTTCGCCTGCCACGATGCCCGCTGTCCTGTCAAGCTCCACGATTTCAAGCTGCACAGCCGTCGTCACGCCGTCGCTACGTGGTCCCACAGGCAAGCTCGGTAGCTCGCTGCTGCTGTCTGGACTCTCGATTACGTCGTTGTTGCGCACGTAACCCAGCCGCAGCAACGCATCCAGCGCTTCCGTTGGCGTCACCACACCGTTGCCATCAAAATCATACTGTGGCTTGCTGGAACTGTTCAGCGCGAGAATGGTGTTCAGCGCATCCAGTGGCGTGATGAAGCCGTTACTGTCTGTATCCCAGGGGAAATACGTGATGTCGTCCAGGTCTATACCTAAGCCCTGACTGCTGTTGTTGGCCTCGTTGCCTTCATCAACATCATCGTTGACATCGACAACCGCACACACATATTGCAGCGCTGTCGATTGGTGCCCGTCGCCCAGGTTCGCCGGGTCCGCGTTCTTGCTATCGGTATACAGCGCTGCTTTGGAGATGTTGACCTGTATGCTTTCGTTGCGTTCGCTATCGGCCATTAGGCTGACATAGCCGACGCTGGTCAGTAGCGTATCGTCCGCAGCAGCGCAGGTCGCGTCAGCGCTTAGGTAGAGGCCCACATCAAACGCGCCAGCGCTGCGCCCACCCCGGTTTTCCAGCACATAGTTAATTGTGGTGTCACCGTTTTGCATGTGGTCCGGCGTCGCATCAAAGCTGCTGATGAGCAGGTCGGGGTCGCCGCCTTCGATATTGACCGTCAGGCTGCCAAAATCCGTCTGATCGCGGTAGTCCTGTGCGCCTTCCTCACGCAGCAGTATTTCACGCGCCACGCCTTCGGCGGCTTCCGTCGTGATGCTGCTTTCACCCTGTTGCGTGCCCGTGACCAACAGCGAGAAAACCGTCGGGTCTTGCGGCTGGCTGAGTGAGGCTGTCGCGCCGACCTCATCCACGATGCCGTTAGTGTTGTCGATGCTGCCGACCTGTGATATAGGGTAGCCTGCTGTGTATTCGATGGCGTCCACACGTAGCGTACTCTGATCGAACAGCACATCCATATACGCAGAGAAGACCGCCTGCATAGAAACCGTGTCATAGGCCAGCACATCCACGCGGAATTGCTCGTTGACGCCGATGCCTGGTGTGCTATCCAGATCAACCAATTGCAATTCTACGGTGACGACGGCTGAGGCTTCGGTTTCGTCTGCGCCGCTATCGCAGAAATCACCGAAGGGGCGCGGATCGCCTGCGGCGTCGCGGTCCAGTGCCTCGCCGCTGTCTGACGTGCCGTTCAGGTCCACATCTACGAAGCAGTTACCCTCTGGCACGTTGTTAATCGCAGGGCTGCCGATCTCTAGCGGTACGTAAAGCACGCCGTTCGTCGCTGTGTTCAGTGCGGGGTCGCCATCGGCATAGATCAACCCCGCAGCCGTGACCAGCGCTGCGGCAGGCAGGTTACAGCTGCTCGTTTCGCCTGCCTCGGCCTCCTCGATGTTACCGCCTGCGTCGATGATACTGCCCCCTGACTGAAGCTGGCAGGCGTCGGTGCCGCGTGCATCGGCCAGAATCGTATTGCGCAGCGTCGTTGCGCCGGATGTGTAGACGTGGTTGGTGCTGTTGGCGGCGAATGTGCTGTTGGTCAGTAGCGTTTCGCTGCCAATGCCGTTGAACACGGTGCCAGCGATGCCGGAATTGCCTACAAACGTGCTGTTGGTCAGCAGGGCGCGCCCCGTTGCGTAGATGGCTGCGCCTGCGTTGCTGGCGTTGTTATCCAGGAAGCTGCTGTTGCGTACATCGGTGAAGGGCTGCACGCTTTCGCTGGTCGTATCCAGGTCGCCGGGGTCGTAGCCGAACGCAAGCTGGTCGATGCTATCCGTTGTGCTGGCGGTTGTGGATGCCACACCGTCGTCAAAGGCGTTGATCGCTGCACCAAACGTGGCACTACCATCACGGAACACGCTTTCGTTGACCGTTAGCTGGTTTTCGTTGGTGATAGCTGCGCCCACGCTGCCCTCGAAGGACACGCGCTGCACGTCCAGCAGGCCGGAATTGCGGATTGCGCCGCCGCGACTCTGTACCAGTGCTTCGCCGTTGCGTAGTGTCAGATCACTCAGGCGCAGGTCGCCCGTCTCGTTGACCATGAAGAAGCGGAATTCAGGCGTACCGTTGGCGTCGCTGCGCTCAATCACCGCGTTGTTGCCCTGCACGCTGACCGCATTCTGGATTACGGGCAGCCCGTTGGGGCCGTCTAGCGTGTTATTTGCGCCTGTCAGCGTGTAGGTGGCATCACTCAGCAGGCTAACCGCATACGGCTGAGCGCCGCTATGTGATTGTGCACACTCGAAGGCGAAGATCAGGTCGCTAGCGGCGTTGGATGTCAGCGTGAAGCTACCCACCGGGCACGTCGTCTGATCTTGCTCATACGCGCCTGTGTCGCAGGCGTCGCCCTGTGGCCGTGTGATGCCGCGCTGATCCTGCGTCAGCGTTTCGCCGCTGTCTTGCACGCCGTTGCGGTTCAGGTCGGCGTAGCAGTTATTCGCGGGCACGTTATTTTCTGCGGGGCTGCCAGCAGCAAGCGCGATGGTCTGTGTGGGGCCGCCGTTATCGGCCAGCGAAGGCACGTTATTCTGATCTTCGACCAGGCCCGCGTCGCTGACGACAGCCGCCGCCGCAAAGCCACATGAGCCAGTAGCAGCTTCTTCCAGATTGCCGCCATCATCCGCGAAGTTGCTGGTATCGCCTGTGGTGAAGGCGCAGTTAGCGCCGCCCTGTGGCGCTGCCAGCAAGGTATTGCGGAAGCGCACGCCACCCGCCACACTATACACATTTGCACCATTGGAGGCGTCGTTATTCGCTAGCGTGACGTTGGTGATAATCGTGCTGCCGTTGCCTGCATTATAGATGCCGCCACCATTGGTATCGGCGCTGTTGGCTGCAAGGGTGCTATTCGTGATGAAGGCCAGCGCATCGTTGTAGACCGCGCCGCCGACCTGCGCCGTGTTGCCGTTGAACGTACTGTTTTCGACGCGGGTTTCGGGGTCGTTGCCACCGGGCTGATACGTGTTGATCGCAGCACCTAGAGCGCCGCTATTGTCGCTGAATGTGCTGTCGCTGACGGTGAGCGTGCCCAGGTTACGCAGGGCGCTGCCCGTGTTGCCCGTCAGCGTGACGCCTGTTAACGTCAGTGCCCCCTGATTCAAGACCGCACCGCCTGCTTGCTGATTGTTCACCGTGCCGCCGACGCCATTGCGCAGCGTCAGGTTTTGTAGCTCAAGGCTGCCGTTCGTGCCCACATGCAGCAGGCCGAAGTCGGGCGTATCATTGGCAGCGCTGCGTTCGATGGTCGCGCCGTTGCCGATGACTGTGGCGTCCACCTGCACGACAGGCAGACCATAACCGCCTGTGTAATCCTCCGTCAGCGTGTAGCTGCCATCTGTGGCCAGCGTGATGTCATCAGCGAACGGGCTTTGTGCGTTGGCGCACTTCAGCGCCGTAATCAGCCCAGCCACATCACCATCCGCGATGGTGTACAGGTCGCTCGCCTGACAGCTTGCGTCTTGCCTCTCTACTGCGCCAATATCCACAAGCGGCGTACCGCCGGGGCCTGCGATGCCTGTATCCGTCACGAAGCTATCGTCAGCGCGGCGTGCGTTGTTCGCCTGATCCAGCGGCAGCGTTTCGGATGTGTTGCTGTTGTCGTTCTGGTCGGTCTCGTCTGCTGGCAGATGCGTGTTGTTCCCCGCGTCGATAGCAGGGCTGGCGTCTGCCAATGGATGCACCTGAATGCCGTTGACCTCTGTCAGCGGCCCTATGATGGCATCCAGCGGCGAGTCGGGCACGATGTCGCTTGCGCCCGCTGTACAGCCGCCGTCGTCGCCTTGCGTGCCGAATAAATTGTTGCCATCGGCTGTAAACGTCGCCGGGGCGAAGATGTCGCAATCGGCCTGTGTGCCGTTGCCAGCGATGATGCTATTACGTGCTGTGAACGTGCTGCTTTCGATCATGATACCAGCGCGACCCGCTTGCACCGCTGTGTTGCCCGTGATGGTGCTGTTGATGCTGTTGATTGTACCGTTGCCGAATTGGTTGATGGCACCGCCGCCATGCGTGAACACCGCCCCAGTGGATGCATTGCCGGATAGCGTGCTGTTGACCATGCTCACGCTGCCGTCGATGTTGACGAAGCCACCGCCCCAGGTCGCGCTGGTGTTGTCCGTCAGCGTGGTATCCAGCAGCAGCAGCGGCGCGTTATTCCAGATGGCACCACCACCTTCAACGATCTGACCGCTATCGTTGCTGTTGCTGTTGCTGATGAACGTGGAGCGTATGATCTGCGCTTCACCCTCGTTATTCAGGCCGCCACCACGCGCAAGCGCGGCGCTATTGCCTTCCACGCGCACATTCACCAGCGTCAGCGTATGCGGGATGCCTGTAACGGCGGGTGCGTCTGTGCCCAGGTCTGGCGCATCATCCAGCGATGCACTGCCTTCTATTGGAGCTTGGGTCTGGGTCTGATCCTGGTCCTGGGTGCGTGGATAACGCTGTTGCTGGCCCTCATACGCGGATAACGGGATGTCCAGCCCTTGTGCTGCTGCTGCGTCCGCATCCAGGCTATCCGCGAAGTTATTGATGCCGCCGCCGAAGTCGCCTGTGTTGTCCTTAATCAGCGAGTTCGTGATGGTCAGGGTGCCTTCGTTGCGGATGCCGCTATCGGTGTTGTTCTGCACCGTGACGTTATTCAGCGTCGCGATGCCGCTATTGCGCAGCCCACCGCCGTTATTGTTGTCCGGTGTATTGGCGTCGCCATTTTGCAGTGTGACAGCGCTCAGCGTGAGCGTACCCGTTTTGGCCACACGCAGCACGCGGAAATTCGGCGTTGCCTCATCCGTGCTGCGCTCAATCGTCGCGTTGTTGCCGTTAATCACGATGTCCGAGGCAACTGAGGGCAGGCCGTTCGGCCCGTCAAGCCCATCGTAGGTGCTCGTCAGCGTGTAGGTGCCATCCGCCGCCAGATTAAGCACATCCTGACCGGGGTTGCAGTCCTCATCGTTGGCGCGTTCGATGGCCGCGATTAACGCCTGCACGTCGCCATCGGCAATATCAACGCTATCTGCCAGCACGCCACAGCCCGTTTCCAGCGCGCCGACATCCAGCCCACCCTGCGACACGCGCTCAAAACCAGGGCCGCGCTGATCGAATGGCAGCGGCTCGCTGACGTTGCTGTCGTTATCCAGGTCGTAGAGGTCATCCGGCAGCAGGCTCGCGTCGCCAGCATTGATCGCGCTGCTGTTATCCGGTAGCGCCAACGTCAGGCGCAGGCCGCCGTTATCCGTCGCCGTGCTATCAACCAGCGTCGTCAGTGGCCCGCCGTGTAATTGGTCGCTGCTGCCAAGCGGACAGCCGCCCGCGTTGTTGTTGATGCCGAAGATATTCGCGCCGTCTGTGTTCAGCGTGGCACCCCCCGTCACCGTGCATTCAGGTTGCACAGAAAGCGGCCCAGGGTTGCCAGCAACGATGCTGTTGCGGACGTTTGCGCTGCCGCGTTCGATGAACATGGCCCCGTTGGGTGATTGCGTGCTGTTATCGACAATTGTGCTGTTGTAGAAGTTTGCAAGTGGCTCGGTTGGGTCGTCTGCGGGCTTCGACTGGTAGTATTGATTGAAGGCCGCGCCACCTACGAACGTGCCTGACGAATCAACGCTATTGCCGAAGATGCTGCTGTTTATCACTGTCAGATCAGAATAGTATTCCTGATTGATGAGGCCCGCGCCGAATATGGCGTCATTGCCGCTGATCTGCGCACCGATCAGCGTCATAAGCCCACGATTTTCGATGCCACCACCGGAGCTACCGCCTGCCTGCGCTTCATTGTTGGTAAAGGCACTGTAGAAAGCATCCACGACTGCATTTCTGCCGCCATTGTAAATAGCACCACCGCCAGCGCCACCGGCTTGCAGGCCATCGTCATCTGTTGCCCTGTTGCTATCCATCACCACCTGCGAGAGCCGCACCGTGCCTTCGTTGTTGAGTGCGCCGCCGAATTGGGCTGTGTTCGTCTGATAGAAGTCGTTGTTGCTGCTGTAGCTGGCGCTGTCATCCACAAAGACCGCACCACCATAGAACAGGCTGCGATTGTTGATGAAGCGCACGTTGTTCGTGGTCGTTTCGCCAAGCTGCACGAACATAGCGCCACCACGATTGCCCTCACCGTCGACAATATCGAGAAAGCCGCCTTCCAGCGTCACATCGTTGAGCACAAAATCATTCTTGACCAATAGGTGCCGGAAGCCCTCAACCGTCGCATTGCTCACGTTCACAGCCGCGTCAACGCTGATGGTCGCGCCGTTGCCGTTGATCGTGATCGGGCTGTCGATCACGGGCAAGCCCCATATCAGGTTACTCTCGTAGGGTTGTGTGATGCTGTAGGTGCTGTTCGTCAGGTTGATGACATCCGGGCCAGGGAAGCAGGCGTCGTTGCGTGCATTGTTGATCGCTTCAATTAAGGCGGCTGTATTGCCCGCCGGCACGGTCACCGGGAAGCTATACGTGGGGCAACTCACCACGCCTAAATCGCCCAACGCGGCATCCAGGCGGATAGAGCGCTTGCTGATTGTGCCGCCGGGCCGCTGGTCCGTCACGGGGACGCCAGTCGTCTGAAGCGCATTCAGCATGTCGGGCACGATCTGCGTTTCGTCTGCGGGCGTCGTGCCTGCGTCCTCCATTGCGCCGCGCATGACCGCAACAGCCCCGGCAACCATCGGCGCAGCCATCGACGTGCCACCGAGGAAGGCATAAGAATCAACGCTAGGCCCGTCCGTGAAGAATAAATACGAGGATGCGATGCTCACACCAGGGGCTAGCAGGTCTACGAGGTTGGACATGTTGCTGAAGCTGGCGATGTCCGCGCCGCCGTCGTTGGGGTCGGTGTCCGTGTCCGTCAGTCTGTTCGTCACAGCGCTGACCGTAATCGCATTTGCGACACAACCGGGCACACTGACGCGGGAGGTGTCGCTACCGTTGCCGGCTGCAATGACGACGGCGATACCCTGCGCGTGTAGTTGATCGACCAGCGATGTATAGCCGAAATCACAGCCGAACTCAAACAGATTGCTCTCTTCACCCAGGCTCATGTTGACTGCCGCAATCTGATAGTCGCGGTTTTCATTCTCGAATTGCGTGTTGAGCGTCAGGACGCGCTCCATGCCTTTCTGGATGTCTGTACGATAGGCCAGGATGCAGGGGATACCCGAACCGCACAGGGCTGCGTTCTGAAATTCGCTGAAGGTGTTGATCGCGATCAGCTTGGCGTCGGGTGCGATGCCATATAGCCCGGTCTGTGAGCCGCCCGGCTCCACTGCGTTATCGTTGCGGCCTGCGGCGATGCCTGCTACGTGCGTGCCGTGCGAGCATTCCAGGATGCCGCCGAGGTAATTGCCATTCGCATCGAATTCGGCGGCGGGGCAATCCTGACCGCTGCCGGGGCTGACATCTTCGCTGAGTCCATTCGGGCAGCGTGTGGTCGCGCCATTGGCTGGAACGGTGCTGTTGTAGCAGGCTTCGGCCACGATGCGGCTCTGGCCGTTTTCGTCCTCGAAGAAGCTATGCGTGAGGTCGATGCCGCTATCAATAATCGCAATGGCTGCGCCTGCGCCTGTGTAATTCAGCAATTCGCGTGATACATTTGCTTTTGTGATGCTGGCCGCATCAAAGAGGGTAGGCCGTACAAGCGCATCCGGTTCGATGCTGACCACACCCGGCAGGTCATAGAGCGCATCCAGCGCCTCAGCGTCAACCGTCAGGCCCAGCGCGGGGATGTAGTCGAACCTTGCGTTCACCTGCACATCCAACCCGGCTAGCGCATTGAGCGTGTCTTGCTGTACGCTGTCGATCTGAGCTTGTGCGGCGGCGTCCGTCACGATAGACGCGGCATCCAGTGGGCCAGATGTGGCTAATTGCATGATGACGCGCACACTGCCGTCTGTTTGTGCACGCTGCATCAGCGCTGTGCGGCCACGCGCCCCACGCGGCAGATCATTTGTATCTGTTGGCACGGGCAGCGGGTCCAGGCTGGCGCGGTTCATCGCTTGCACCGGATTGCCGGGGCTGCCTTCGGGTTGGCCAGCTTCGGGGCGCACCGCCACTTGCAGCGCGTTGCCATCCCCATCGCGTATGAAGCGGCTAGTGGGTTCATCCGGCGCATCTGGCAGCACCAGCGACGTACTGAGCACATTCACAGGCACCAACGGCTGCGAGGTCGCGCTCTGTATGCTGCTTGTGGCGCGGGCTGCGCGGGCTGTATCCGGCTCGGTCTCGGTCACAGTCGGCACCGGGCCAAGCGGGTCGCTGTCGCTTGCCAGGTCGTCGGCTGTGCTCTGCGCTGTAATCGCTTGCTCCGGCGTCGTCTCTGTCTCCGTCGCCATTAGCTCAGGTTGTGTCGCCTGTTGTGTGTCGTCCGCTGTGACGCTCGTCGTTATGTCGCTGGTCGCCTCCGCAGCCTGCTCTGTATCGCTGTCTGTCTGCGCCTCTGCGATGGCCTGTGCTGCTGGCAACTCTGCCAGCGTCGGTAACGCTCGTTGCGTATGCGTGCCTTCGAGGGGCGTGCTGTTGATGAGGGCAGGTGTTGCGATCAGCACGACCATGAAGAACGTCGCCAGCAGCAGCACCGTTGTCAGTTGCTTGTTATTGTGCCTGTGCAGCCGTTTCAAAATGTATCCCCTGACGATGGTTGATGGTTGATGTTCGATGGTTGCTTGTTGTGTTTATCGTTTGTCGCGGCGTGATGTTACGGCGTGTGATGTGCGAACGCACAAGATCACACTCATTCTAATGCAAAAGCGCCTGACGTGTTGAGAGCGCCAGGCAAACGCCGGATAGCGGTTGCAACGTAACTGCTCAGGCCAGTCTGTGTGTGTCGCCACTGGCTAAAGCCAGCGGCTTCCGCAGGGCCAACCCCCCTGAAGGGGGCTATGGCACGCTACGTACAGCCTGCTTGAGCAGGCTTGTCCTTACCGGAGCCGGACGTTTTAACGTCTGGCGACTGAAAATGGGACACATAGCTGAGTAGTTACAGGTCAGTGCCCTGTCCCTACAGGGTCGCAATCATTCACAACAGGTCTGTAGGGACGCGCCACTGATGCGTCCGTCGCACAGGAACAACGAAAAACCAAATACCTACCCCCTGTAAACTCAATCCCCCTCTCCCTTCATGCCTAGACAACGATGTAGAGGGGGAAGCAAGCCGTTTAAAGCCCCTCTCCCAGTGCCAAAGGCACGTTCGGGAGAGGGGTTTGGGGTGAGGGCTGAGTAGTTACCCAGCCTGTGTGTGTCGCCACTG
>DAOTTW010000168.1:0-13648 GCA_034437615.1 Anaerolineae bacterium
GGTGTTCATCTGATGGGCGAAGTGCATCAGGTATTTGCGCATGTTGTTGGCGTTCTTGATGAATTCGCGATAGTGGGCTTGGGCGGCTGCGGGGCTATCGTTGCTTGTGCGGATACCATCAGGCCGAAACAGCGGATAGCCCTTGTCAGAGTGTGCGGGGATGGCATCTTGTTCGGGGTTGCCATCTGAATAATAGATCACAGTCGGCTCATGATAGCGAAAATGATCGGCGGCGATTTCAAAGCTGGTGATGGCCCCAAACGTGCGCGGCGAGACCTCATACAGATTGATTTTCGCGTGCTCACGGGCGGCAATTTCTAGCTTGCTATGCTTGTGATAGACGTATTCTTCGCCGTGCGTGTCGGGGTGGATTTGCGGATCGAAGAATTTGATGCCTTTATCCGTCAGCCAATCGTTGATGGCGTCGCGTTCTTCGTTGCGCAGCAGGTTGCCCTCAGCATCCCGAATGTTGCACGCCCCACCGGAAAACACCTGCACGGTGTTCACATCGGACATATCTTTAATCATGTTCCATTGGCGTTTAGCGACCATGCGCGTCTATTCCTTTGATGGCTATTGATGACTATTGATGGCTATGTGATGTTACAAACAAGTTACAGCTTTATTATGGCGCAAATTACGCACGTGGCAAGCTGTGGTCAGCTTTTGGCGTCGTCTGCACTACTGTCGCCGCGCCGCCGCTTGAGCAGGTTGCCCACTGTGCTATCGTCGCCCGTTACACTGCGCGGGCTGGCGGGTGTCTGCGCTGTCGGGCGTGGCCGCTGCGGTGCGGGCGCATCCGGTTGATCGGGTTCGGGTGCGTCGTCGCGGCGTTCGTCACGGTTGCGCCGCAGGTTGCCGATGGTGCTAGCGGGGCTGCTGCTAGTTGCGCTGCGCTGGCGTGCACGCTCCCGCGCTTGGCGCAACATGCCGAGCCGTTCAACCTGCAATTCGTTCTGTGTGCGCCCGGTCAGCAGGTATGAGCGCAGGCGTTGCAGGTCGCTGCGTGTGATAATCAGGCGGCGCACGGCAATATCAACAGGCAGCAGCAGCATGGCAAGCAGCAGCAGCACGGGCCACACCGGTGATGCAGCAGTGCGCAGGTCGTCCGGTGGCATAAAGACGGCTGCTGGCTGGCCGGCCAACGATTCGCCGCCTGTGATGCTGGCCAAACGCGCCAGCAGCGTTTCATCAGGTTCGGTCTGGGCGTATTCCGGTGAGTAGGCCATCACCCAGCCGTTGACCTCGTTGAATTGCAGGCTCTGGCCATTCGGTAGCGCACCGCCACCGTTCACAGCCAGGAAATACGCACCTTCAGCCTGTGGTGTGAAGCTGCCTTCATAGCGCCCCGGCGCGACCTGCCGCAGTGTGACATCACGGCTATTGTTTTCGGGGTCGATGACGCTGGCCTGCAATGCCAGATTGTTCAAGAACGCGCCATCTTCGTCAATGGCATCCACCACGATACGCGCTTGGTCGCCCTGCATGGTGATGCGCGTCTCGATGTTGTTGGCGGCGCTCTGCGTGATGCTCCAGCTAATAGCCTGTTGCCAGAAACGCGGAAAATCCGGCCAGGTCGTCCAGTCCCGGCCCCAGCGCGATGTCGCATCGCTGGTGAAAGCCAGCGCCCGACCCAGGCCATATTGCCAGGTCGCCAACACGGGGTCGCTGAAGGGTTCTGGCCCACGTAATATCACCTGCGCGGTGTCTTTTTCGGTGGTTGCCACATAGCCAGCAAGCGGCGGCAGGGCGTCGATGCCGTTCATGATGGGGCTGACAGCCGTCAGGCGCGGCGAAAATTGACCTTCTTCGATGAAGGTACGCGCCGCCAGCACGGTTTCCAGCGCGAAGATGCGCGGAATCTGGCTGACATCCTGCACGACATGATAATTGCCCTCACCGACCTCGACCATCTCCTGCAAGAAGCGCGGCGTGTTGCCGCCGATGGCCACCACCGACAGCGTAATCTCATGATTTTCGTTGAGGGCTGCGGCGCGTTCCACCAGATCGCGTGAGCTAGCGCCGCCATCGGTCAGCAGAATCAGGTGTTTGCGCTGCGATGGGTCGCTGATTAAATCGCGTTCGACCAGGCTGATGCCTGCGCCGATGTCGGTGCCACCACCAGCGCGCAAGGTAGCCACCCGACGCTGCAATTGTTGCGCGTTGTTGACAGCCTGAATTTCAGCGACCCACGCGCCACCCGTATCAAAGGTGCCGATGCCTGCGCGGTCTGTGGGTTGCAGCAAGTCCAGCGAGATATTGATAGCACGCTTGGCCAGGTCAATATTGGGGATGCCGCTGGCGTCGGTTTGGCCCATGCTGCCGGAGCGGTCAATCAGGTAGGCGATGGTGAGTTGGGGCAGGCGTTGCTGGTCGCGGATTTGCATCTCGACGGGCAGCGTGGCGGCTAGCGGCGTATCGTAATAGCGCCCTGGCCCGTAAGAATCCGGCCCGCCGATAAAGACCAGCCCGCCGCCCAAATCCTGCACGTAGCTGTCGATGCGTTGCATTTGGCGTGTGCTGAGGTCGGTTGCGGGCACGTTGGCCATCACAAGCGCTTTATAAGCCGCAAGGCCGGATGTATCCGCAGGCAGGTTGGCAGGCGTCGTCACGTCAACGTCTACACCCGCGCCAGTAAGCGCAGGCAACAGGCTGGCAATCTCGTTCGGTTCGCTGGCCACCAGCAACACACGCGGCGGCCCGACCACCTCACTGAAGGAGGCCAGCGCGTTATTCTGGCTGAAGCTATCCGCATCGGTGGCGATCACAAGCCGCGCCTCAAAGCTGAGGAAGCCGCTTTCGCTGCTGGTCTGAGTCAGCGTGTAGCCGTTGGTGCCGGCCTGTAGGCGGATTTCGTCCTCAGATACGAGGCCGCCATTGGAGAAAACCAGCAACGTCGCAGCGGTCTCGGCTTCGGCTTCCACACTGATGTTAATATCGAACTGCTGGCCCTCTGCGACGCGGCTGGGGGCATCCACGCGCACGACACGCGCATCCGGCACGGCTTCACGGAAGAACGGCACATAGTCGATTTTGATGCCGGAAGCAGCGGCGAGTCGCGCCTTCGTCAGCGCATCACCGAGCGTCTGTTGGCCATCGCTCAGCAGCACAATGCGCCGTGTGGCATCCGCCGGGAAAATCGCTATCGCTGTCTGAATGGCGGCGGCGATGTCCGTGTTGCCCCTCAGCACGGTTGATTGAAGCTCTGGTACGTCGGTCAACGGCGTAAAGCCCACCTCTGGCCGATTGTCGGCACCGAATACGATCAGCGCCCACTGATCGTCGGTGGGCTTACCCTGCACGGCCTCGCGGATGTAATCAAGCTGCGCGGCCTGTGTGCTGCGCCCGACGCTATCGGAGACATCCAGCAGAAAGACGACGGCCTGCCGTTCGACGGTGCGCACGACCTGTAGGCCAGCCAACGCCAGCACCACCAGCACGATAATCGCCGTGCGCAAAATCAGGCTGAGGACATCGCGGCGGCGACGAAAGGCATAACGGGGCCAGCCGATATACCAGATCAGCGGCAGCACCAGCAGCAAGATCAACGCTATCGGGCTGGCAAAGGTCATGAGGCATTCACCCCGGCAACTATCCTGTTTCGCTTGAGCAAAATACTTGTCCTCTAATTGGACGCGGCAATAAACCGACGCGGCGGCCTTACAAGGTCTCGTTCGTAGGGACGCGGCTTGCTGAGTCCGCTAAAGTGGCCTGTGTCTGTTGGCGCTGACGTTGCTGCTTCTGCCACCATTGTTGTACGGTGCCGACGATGCCACGCGGGAAGATCAGCACGACCAGCACGAAAATCAAGCCGAGCAACAGCAGCCAGCTATCGCCCACATTGATGACCGTCTCGCCCAGCGTAAGCTCCAGATCGCGGAAGGTCGTATCCAGGAAGTGCAGGCCGCCTGCACCGATCACAGGCCCGGTAAACGTGCCCACGCCACCGATAATCGTCATCAGCAGCGCATCCACCGTAAAATTCACACCGAGCATTTCCGGGTTGGCTGTCTTGTTCAGGATGGCGTGAATCATACCAGCCATGCCTGCTAGCATACCTGCAACCGTGATCGAGAGCAACTTAAAGCGTAATGTGTTATAGCCGATAGCCTGCGCCCGTTCTTCGTTTTCGCGGATGGCCTCGAAGACCGTGCCTGTGGGTGAATTCACCAGACGCCGGATGAACAGGAACGTAAACACGAACAGCATCAGCGCCACGTAATACAGAAACAGCCGATTTTTCGCGGGGTCAATCCATTCCGGCATGGCGGCAACCGTCAGGCCGTCCTCGCCGTTGGTGAGCGCCAAGCGCCCGAAATAGATGAAGCCCATCTCTGCGACGGCCAGCGTGAAAATCGCGAAGTAGATGCCGCTGAGCCGCAAGGTGGCCAAACCCAGCAGGAAGCTAATCAGCCCGGTGACGACCATCACCAGCAGCACGCCGATCAGCAGGTAAACGCCGGGGTCCATATCCGCAGGCAGCAAGCCGCCCGTGATGCCGAGTTCGTTGGATTGCAAGACAATGCCGAGCAGATAACCGCCCAGGCCGAAAAACAGCGCGTGCCCGAAGGAAATCACGCCCGTGAAGCCGAACATGAGGTTATAGCTCATGACCAGCACGGCCAGCGCGAAAATCTCGATCATGACGCCCATCAAGTTGATGGACTGGCCCACGTAGCGGAAGCGCGGCCCGACTTGCATCCCGAACGGCCCCTGACCCGTCAGCCAGCCCACCAGATGCGGCAGAATCAGCAGCAGGGCGAGGATCAGCAGGTAGAGCCAGTTTTCGCGCAGGAAGCGCTGTAGCATTGGCGTGTCGCGCTTCTCTGGTTGCACTTTTGCGTTGGATGTGCCTTGCATCAGCGTTCACCCCCGAATAAGCCGCGTGGCCGCAGCAGCAGGATCAGCGCCAATACCAGCATCGGCGTCATACTCGCCCACACGGAACCGAGCGCAGGTTGCGCAATCGTGAAGTTTTCCATCGCGACCCAGGCCAAGCCTACAATGAAGCTGGCGATGGCCGTGCCTTCGTAGCTGCCGAAGCCGCCCAGCACAATCACCGCGATGGCCGCCAGCAGATACGTGTTGCCCATAGAGATCGTCGCGCCCAGGAAGGGTGCCGCCACGCCGCCACCGAATGCCGCCAGCGCACAGCCCAACGTAAACACCAGCGTGAACACCGCCCGCACATTGACGCCCAACGCGCTGACCATCTCCGGGTCTTCGACGCCAGCGCGGATGATGATACCGATGCGGGTGCGGCGCAGCAGCAGCGCCACCGCCACAATCAACATCAGGCCCATTGCGATGATAAACAGCCGATACGCGCTGAACTGCGCCCCGAAAATTGTCAGGCGCACACCCTGGATGCCGATGGTTTCTTGCCAGGTGTAAGGCGTCGTGTTCCAGATGAACTTAATCGCCTCTAGCATGATGATGGAGACGCCGAAGGTCAGCACCAACTGAAACAGGGGCCGATCATACAACGGGCGCAGCATGACGCGCTCCAAAAAGACGCCCAGCAACGCGCCGACGATGACCGCCGTCACGATGCCCAGCAGAAAGCGCAGATTCGGGTCCGGCAAGAGATGCGCAACGCTGATAAAGCCGCTATTGGGGTGCTGAATATCGTAGGCGAGGTATGCGCCTACCATGAAATACGCGCCCTGTGCGAAATTCAGGATGTCCATCAGGCCGAAAATCAGCGAAAGGCCAGCCGCCACCAGAAACAGCAGCATCGCACGCAGCAACCCCGACAGGATAATCAGCCCGAATGTGGATGGGTTGCCCTGTGCGGCCACGACGCTGAAGCCCAACAGCGCGGCGAACATCACGATAATCAAGTTCCACGAGGTATCCCGTGAGAAGAACGTCTTGAGGCTAGAATTCATCAGGCGACCCCCAGATAGTGTTGTACAAGCGCTTCATCCTGCACCAGATCCGCCATCGCACCGGACGCGACGCTGTGGCCTTCGTCAATAATCACATAACGATCTGCAAGTTTGCTGGCCACGCGGAAATTCTGCTCCACCAGCAACACGGTCTTTTCATCGGATAAGCGCTGGATGGCCCGCATCAGTTGCTCGATGATGACCGGGGCCAAGCCTTCGCTTGGTTCGTCAATCAGCAGCAGGCGGTTGTCGGGCACCAGCGCCCGCGCAATCGAGAGCATTTGCTGCTGCCCACCGGATAGATTGCCACCCGGCAACGTGAACAGGCGCTTCAGGTCCGGGAACAGTTCAAAGATGAAGTCGATGTTCTGCTCGTAATCACCGCGTTCACGGCCCGCAATCTCTAAATTTTCGCGCACGCTGAGTTCTTTGAATACGGCGCGGTGCTCCGGCACGTAACCGATGCCTAGCTTGGCGATGGCAAAGGGTGGCTTGCCGTTCAGGTTGATCGGCTGCGATGTGTTGTTGTAAACGATCTGGCCGCTGCCGGGTGGCGTCAGGCCCATGATGCTGCGCAGCGTCGTGGTTTTGCCTGCGCCGTTGCGCCCCAGCAGCACGGTCACGCTGCCGCGTGGTACGCTCAGCGAGACACCCTCTAAGATGTGGAATTGGCCGATGAACGTGTCGATATTGTGAACCTCTAAGATGTTAGCGGTCTGCGTCGTTGTCATGGTCAGATGCCTTTATCAACTGCTTCAGCGGCTTCTTGTAGGTCGCCGTAGAGTTCACCCAGATAGACAGCCTGCACGGTTTTGTTGGCGGCGATTTCCTGCGGGCTGCCCTCTGCCAGCAGCCTGCCCATATTCATCACCGTGATGCGCTCCGAGATGCCCATAACCACGCTCATATTATGCTCGACCATCACAATCGTCTTGGCGCTTTGCTGACGAATCTGGTCAATCGTGCGGATGAGTTCGGGCACTTGCTCCGAGGCCATGCCTGCGGTTGGCTCATCTAAGAGCAGCACTTCGGGGTCAGGGGCTAGCAGGATGGCGAGTTCGAGCTTGCGTTTGCCGCCATGTGGCAGCACGCTAGCCGGATACAGCGCCAGGTCACGCAGGCCGACGATTTCGAGCGCGTCCCAGGCGCGTTGTGTGAAATCCTTGAAGTGCGCTGCATGACGGAAGAAGCGAAACGACACCTTGCTGATGGCCTGCACAGAGAGCCGCACATTTTCCAGCACGGTCAGGTTCGGGAAGATATTCGTAATCTGAAAGGAGCGCCCGATGCCCAGGTGCGCCCGCCGATGAAAGGGGTAGTCGGTGATGTCTTGCCCGTTGAAGATCACGCTGCCGCGTGTGGGCTTGTATTTGCCGCTGAGCAGGTTGAAGAAGGTGGTCTTGCCTGCGCCGTTTGGCCCGATGATGGAGTGCATGGAGCCGCGCTCAATCTCGATGGAGACATCATCCACCGCGACGAGGCCGCCGAATTCTTTGCGTAGGTTGTGGGTCTGTAGAATAACGGTCATTTTGTTTTTTTCTGAAAACTATTGGGGATTTGGTAGCACCACACAAGAGCGTGGTCGTGCATTTTTTCGTGGCGGACGCAGCAAGCCGCGCCCCTATACAGCCGTTTTGGGCCGTAGGGACGCCGTTCTTGGCGTCCAGGGCGGCGTGACTACTCAGCCCTCACCGGTAACTGCTTAGCCCTCACCCCAAACCCCTCTCCCGAACGTGCCTTTGGCACTGGGAGAGGGGCTTTAGACGGCTTGCTTCCCCCTCTCCATCGTTGTCTGGGTATGGTCGGAGAGGGGGATTGAGGGGGTGTTTACAGGGGTAGGTATTTCGGCGGACGTGCCATTGCACGTCCCTACACAACTGTGAACCGTAGGGACACCCAATGGGGTGTCGGGGGCGGCGTCAGCCGCCATAAAATACGGTCAAACATCAAATGCCTACCCCTGAAAAGAGACCGAGAGGGGCATAGGGTCGATCATGATCGACCCGTACAGAGGTTTGTGATTCTACTCTTCGGTTTCTTCTGTCTCTGTTGCTTCGTCGCCCATATCGCCCATCTGCTCAGCGAGATAGGCTGCTACGTCTGCGATGAAGGCTTCATCGGTTTCGCAGCGTTCGGCCAGGTCCTCTGGCAGGTTGCAGGGCGGCGCAGCATCCAACAAGGAAACCTCACTCAGCAAGCTGAAGAAGTCGAACACTTCGCTATCGAGGTTATCCAGTTCGGCCACATACATCGGCACCAACGCCTGATGGTCGGACGGACGGATCGCATAGGTGCCCTTCGGCCCTTCAAAGATCATGCCCTCAAGCAGAGGGATGAGCGTCTCCGGCAGCGTATCGCCAGCAGCTTCTTCCACGCTCATATACAGGGCTTGCGCAGTTGCGAAGGCGCATTCCGTGAACAGGTCGGGGTAGTCGCTGTAAGTGGCGACGTGGTTCTCGACCAGCCAATCATTCGCTGGGGTTTGCGGGAAGGTGTAGTGATACACGCTCCAGGAGATATTCCCGATCTGGCTGGGGTCGCTTACGGCAACGATGTCATTGGAGTTGAACGCGCCGACGACGTTAATCTGATCCTGCACGCCCAATTCGGCAATCTGTTGGAACAGCGCCACGCTGGTATCACCCGCCCAGATGGGCAGCATGGCCTCTGCGCCGCTATCCAGCACGGTTTGCAGGTACGCTGTGAAGTCGGTGGTTTCCAGTGGGGCATAGATGGGGTCTTGCACGAAGTTCACGCCGAATGCTTGCAGTGTGCTTTCAAAGGCGGCGGCGGACGCACGCCCAAAGTCGTAATCAGCGGCCAGAATCACCCAGTTTTCACCGAGACCTTCGGTGGCGAAGGAAGCCAGCGCACGCGAATCTTGCAGTGTGTTGCGGCAGACGCGGAACGTATTCAGGTTGAAATTTTCCTGCGTGATAGAGGGTGAGGCACCCGGCGCGACGAACAGCAGCACGTCGCTATCCAACGCGACCTGTTGCAGGCTCAGCGTCACGCCCGAACTTGGGGCACCGACCAGGATTTCCGCGAAGTCGGTTTCGATCAGCGAACGGGCTTGGCTGGCGGCTGTGTCGGGGTCGCTGCTGTTATCACGTAGCAACACCTGCACGGAGCGCCCGCCGATGGTCAGGTCTTCCAGCGCGGCGTCAACGCTATCGTATTCGGTGGGGTCGATGCCCGCAGCATACAACAGGCCGAGCTTGAAGCCGTTCTCCAGTTCGATACCGTAGATCGTCAATGGGCCGGATTGGTCGGTCAGCAGGCCGATGGTCAGCGGTGCGTCGTCTTGCGCCGAGGCAAACGGTACGGCCCATAGGACCATCAAGAAGGTGATTAATAGTTTGCGCATCATGCAAAATCTCTTTCGTTTGATTTTATATAGTTACCCGCATTGTTAGCCTGCCCATTATACCTGATGTGCCGTTGGTGGAAAGTACCGCATGTGCTTATCAGTCCGTTACGATGGACAGCGCATAGCGCGTCGGTTGCGTCGTGACCGGGGCAAAGGGCGCTATCACCAGCGTCACCTGCTGCACATGCGGCGCTAGCGCCAGGGGCCAGGTGTGCGCGTCGTCCTCATCATCATGATTGCCGCTATTTTCGCCTGGTTCCAGCAGCCAGCGTGTAATCAGGTCGTCGCCAGTGGCGACCTGCTGCGCGACCTGCACCCATACCCGTTGCGGCAGGCGGTTATCGGTGCGCAGCCAGCCCGCTAGCCGCCAATCGTCGTAGCCCTGCTCAAAATCCTGCCGATAGCCGATGGCGTCGATGCGGATGTTATCCAGCGCCATGCCCGGTTGCGTCACGGCGTCATCCGTCAGCATCTCAAAGCCGATCATGACCTGCTGCCCGACGTAAGCATCCAGCGAAATGCGCTCCGTCAGCCACCTATCACGCTCATGCACATCAGAGCGCCCGGTGTAGCCTGCGCCGTAGGCGCGTCCGTGCGGATCTTCCGTTGTGGTGTAGGCTGCATCGAGAAGCTGCCAGGTTTTGCCGCCATCGCTGCTGATGGTCACGTAGGCGTAATCCCAGTAGGTTTCGATGTCATACCACAGGTCATATTGCAGCGTGGCGCTATCGACAGCGGATAAATCGAAGCTGCGGGTCATGCGGGTGTGGCTGTCATCGCCCCGGCTGCTAACCATGAACCACTCGGACGCATCCGCCGACGGTGCAGGCAGGTCTAGCAGGGCCACGTCATCCGGTGCGGATAGGCTGATGTGCAGGTTTTGCGCGTCCCTGAAGTTATCCAGCACATAGACATCGGATGCGTATTGCCGCAGCCAGTTATCCGCCCGATAGGGATAGGCATAGACGTAAGCCAGTGGTCGCGCTGAGGGCACATCCGGCCAGCGCCCATTGTAGCCATAGATACCGTTTGGCTGCCGCAGGGCATTCGCTAGCACCCAATCCGCGAAAAACGCATCCACACCCGGCTCACCCATTGACCGCAAAACGGCATCCACACCGCGCAAATCGTCGGCGGCTTCGGTGCTGAGGCGTTGCAGGGCGTCCAGGCCATAACGCACGTAAAAGTAATCGACAAACAGCATGGACGCGCCGTAATGCGCCGCCAACCCGCCCGACAGCGGCCAGCGGTTAAGCTGCGTCAGCGGTGCATTTGCGAAGGGGTTCGCGGCCCACAACACATCATCTAAATTCAGGTAGCGCTCGGTGAACATGGATAAGCCTTCGTCCAGCCAGCCCGCTTCGTTGATGTCCTGATGATGGCGGATCATATGCTGAAACTCGTGTGCGGCGGTGCTGATGACGTAGGGCGTGGCGATGTTGTAGCCGACGGCCTCTAAATTCAGGATCAGCATTTCGTGCTCGTTGCTGAGCGGGACAACCGCACGCGGATAGATATGCTGGCTGCTGAAATAGGCGGCGGTGCCGGGGTTGATGCCTGTGGTAAATAGCGCATAGATGCGCGGGTCGCCATCAATGCCGGGTGTGGGTTCGCTGCCCCACAAGCCGCGCACCACATCGTATACCTGCGCATCAAAGCCCTGCACAAATTGCTGTGCGTTGTTGCGCGTGACGCCCTGACCCATCTGCACCCAGGCGTAAATATGGTCGCCCACCGCCAGCAATTGCGCCTGGATGACCTGCGCCTGATTGGTGGCTGAATTCACGATGCGAAAATCATCAACTGTGCCGACAGGCAACGGTTGCGTGCGTGCGGGTGGCTGTGGCGGCAGGTTCGTCAGGCCCAGGAAGCGCCGCGCCAGCGCCACGCGGTCTAACGCTGGTATGTCGGTGGTTTGCAGCGCCTGGGCTGTTGGATAAGCCGCGTCTGTGTCTTCGTGCAGGGTGGGTGTTTCGGCCTGTGCGCTGCTTATCAGCAGTAGCAGCAGCAAGCACAATACAACCTGCACACGCAAACGTAAAATCATTCTATGACCTCGACTGAGAGGCCGATTTCGTCCAGGGCTTGTTCCAGGGCGTCGGCGTCGCCGCGAATAATGCCTGCTGTTGGCCCCAGGCGTGCGCCCAGGTAGCGCCGCAGCGATGGCTCTTCATAGATGCGATCCAGCACTTCCTCGGAGACGGTGCGCAGCACCAGCAAGCGCTCAAAGGTGGCCTGACCCGCCGCACCGCCCTGCCATGTATCGAGCAGACGCGCAACCACAGGCGGCAATTGCCCGCTATGACGCCCCAAAAACGCGCTGATCTGCTGTGTGTTGATGCCCTGCATGGCGGCTTGTTGCAGGCCGCTAGCGTCCAGCTTGTATTCATACGGATCATCGCCAGCACGCCAGGACGTAAAGCGTGCCACCTGAAAGCGGTCCGTGCGTGAGACCTTGCGCGAGACCAGCAGCACGCCATCATCGCGCACCGTGATATTTTCGCTCTGTTCCGGTGGGGATGGCCAGGCCATCGCGCCGACAAAGGCCCGACCATAGGCCGTGAGCCTGACCGCATCCTCGGCTAAATCCACCAGCCCAAGCCAGTGCATCGGCCCCGTCAGGTAATATTCCAGCAGAGCGCCCTCCACCGCATCCCAGCTTTCAAAGCCATTCAGATATTCGCCAGCGTCGTTGCGGATGTACCAGCTATCATAATCGCCGCCGGGCCGCTGAAAGGAGGGGTCAACCCGCTTAAGCACCTCGATAAAGTCATCCAGCGACCACCACTGGTCTAGCGGCGCATAGTCCTTGATGAAGTTAATCAGTGCTTCGCGGCCCACCAGCATGTCATAGGGGAAGCCTTGCGGGTCCGGGTAGAGGCCGGGGACGTGCCACAGATCGCGATAGGTGGTGCTTTCGCGCCAGGCGTCGGCCAGTCGGCGCACCTGCTCTGAGCGTTTGGCCTGTAGCCAGGGCTGCAAACCGGAGCGCTTGGGGTAAGCCTGGCCCTCTTGGGTGGTGATGAGTTCGGCGCTGATGCCAACCGCAAACAGAAACGTCAGGCGCGCGTCGCTGGCCTTGAGCATATGCGGCAACAGCGCCTCTTGATCGTCGGCAATCAGCGTGTCGCCCTCGACGTTGGCGCTGTGGATGCGCAGATAAGCCAGCAGCGTCACCATGTCGTCCACCAATGAGGTATCGGTGGGCTGCACATTCTCCACTTCATGATCGTCCAGCCCGAAAACGCCTGCTGTGCCGCCTGCTTCGCCGTCGTCATCCAGCAGCAGCAGATCATCGTCCATGTCTTGCAGGTCGGTATAGGCGGTCTTGTGCACGGGCAGCCGTTCGGCCAGATCCGCCGGAATGTAGACAATCGGGCGCATCCCGGCCTTGCTTTGCTCGAAGCCCTCTGCAATAAAGCCGCGATAGTACAGGCCCTCGGCAGGTGTGGCGGGTTGCTTATGGGGCTGCACGCGCTCGATCTGGCCACGCCCCATCTTGCGGATTGCGCCGTAGGTCAGTTCAAATTGCTTGCGTGGCATCTTCATCTGATTGGCGATTAGCAGTTGCATCGCGCCGCGAGCCTGATCGCTCAGGGCATCCCATTGGGTTTCGACGCGGCTACGGTCCAGCATGGCATCGGCCAGCGCTAACGTCAGTTCATCAGGCTTGAGCCTGTTTGCATCTACGCCCCACACCTGGGCCAGCGTCGGCAACAGCCCGACATCTGCATTTTTCAAAGCTTCGTACAGGTTTTGCATAGGCTCGTGCGTCCCTAACAGGCTGAGTTTGTGTCATCATAGCACGGTTGGCTGAGTTGCGGCTAATCCGGCAGGCAATCACTGGCACGGATGGCTATTTGCGACTATAGTTAGACGTATTATGATAAACTGACCGCACATAACGTAACGGTCCGAGTATCGGCACCCAGGAAAGGCATAGCTGCATGGCCACAAGGATCATCTCGAATTTGCCGCAGATCGAAATCGACTCGCTGACGCAGGTCAAAGAAAAACGCCCAGCCGCTGTGCTCACCGGGCAACGCGCCTGGGGGACAGTCGGCGGCTTGCTGGAATTGCCCATCGTCGCGCAGGCGGAACCCGTGAATGCACGCATGGAAACACTGGAAGCGCTTGGTGCTAACGTGCCGGAGCAGGTGCAAGTGGTGTATGGCATCGGTGGTGGTTTGGTTGCGGATGTGGCGAAGTACGTCGCATGGCGCAACGGCTTACCTGCGGTCATCATCCCGACTGTATTAAGCGTGGATGGCTTCTTCACGGGCCTGGTCGCAGCACGGCGAGAGGGCACGGTGAAATACATCGAAACCGGGTCAGCAGAAAAAGTGATCGTAGATTTTGATGTCGTCGGCAACGCACCGATACATCT
>DAOTTW010000169.1:0-4025 GCA_034437615.1 Anaerolineae bacterium
TTGGGCGAATCTATTCCGCGAGACACCTGAATTCATTGGTCATGCTGGTGTCAATGGCGCAATGGCATTCTATAATCCTGAAAATGACCTTTTCATTGTAGGCACGCTTAATCAGATGGATAAACCAGCAAGACAGTTTAACCTCATGCCGAAGGTAGTAGCGGCAGCAACGTAAATATCACGCTGATGGGATCATGAGTGACTGGCCTAGTGCAGTCACCGGATGGAGTATAAGGATTTGATACCCTGTTCTGAGCATTGCATCAGACATCGTCCAATTAAAGGGTATCAAATTATGTTAATTGCATTTTGATTCATTGGATGTGTTGTTTTGACCCGCTGACAGGTTGTTTAAGCAGTTGGGCAAGGCTGTGAAACAGCGTCCGCATGGCATACAACGGCGCAAACGGCAGGGGCAGCGAGCGGCTCATCAGGTCCAAAAACGCTATTAGTATCTGGAATCCACCACACCAAAACATGGTGAACGCGCCTGGCACATCGTCCATATTGACCATACACGCCTAGACATCCGACTGCGTCATGCACAAACAGGCAAGAACCCGGGGCGTCCATGGGCAACCTTCGCTAATCACTGACCCGCAACGTCAGATAGCGCAACTGTGCCTCTTCCAGCGCCAAATCCTCAGGCTCAATCGTCGCAGTTTCCAAATCATCACCCCGTTGCTGGGCCACGCAGATTGCATTCAACCGATTCAATATCCTGCGCTGGTCGGCCAAGCTATAGCGATCTGACCGATCTGGAAGTTTATCATAGTCCACCACACGCAGGCCATACAGCGATTCACGAAACGTCTTCTGATACGCTGCGTCAAAATCGCAATCGAAGCTGTCATCGCCACTCAGCGGAATCGTGACAGTGGGTAGCGGCTCGTCAACGCCGAAAGTATACAGCATCACCTGACCATCACCCGGACGCGGATCGACGACGATGATGCGGTAAGCCGTTGCCTGCGGATGATCCAGCCCATCCGGACCACGCCGATACGCTGGAATCTGGCTAAAGCTCGGCGGTGTCTCGTGCAAATAATCAATCTCGACAAACACCAGCCCATTACGAATCAAATCATAGCGCTTGTCTTCATACGCACCCGCGTCACGACCACCCGGCTTATTCGAGGGCGATAGCAACTCAATCCACGCCACAAGCTGCTGATCCTGATAGATCGCCACCGCTCGATACGGTCGCGGCTCGGCTGGAATCTCCAGCACGTCGGGCAACGCCATCACCTGCGGACCACTTGACGCTTGTACAGCCTGAGCAGGTGACCCCGCACGCACGAGATCACGATCAAGAATACCTATATCGGATTTAGGCCGCTTGATAGTGCCATCGTCATCATCGCGCCGAATCTGCATGGATTCTTCCATCTCGGCGGTATAGCCCTTCGGCAGGACTTGAACCAGTATTTCATTCAGCATATAGGTGATGTGGGCTGTATGAAACTGCGGCCAGCGCCCATGAGCCTGCAAATGGCTTTGCAAATGTGGATTAATCCCCTGATACAGATTGCGCGTGGTCTGAGTCGGCATCCTTACACCTCAGCAACGAACTGACACGCACATTATACAACGTAATCGGTATTCAGTCGCCCTGTGGCGCACACAAAGGCCGCTACAGCGGCAACCACGTTCGCGCAGCGGACAAACAGCTTCGCCAGCGGCGCAAGCTGTGCCCGCTCCAGCGGGCATCCCACACGCAGTGTGGCGCGGCGTTTAGCCGTGCTATGTAAGCTGGTCCCCACTGAGGGGCCGCCAAGGCAACACCTCGCGGGGGCCAGCTTACATCGATGTGCAGAATGACGGTTGCTCGCTTCGCTCCTGATGGAAAGAACGTCGGATGCAGGCACACGAACGAGCGGCACAACAGCCGCCAACCTCTGCACACGCCCCACGCAGGACAATAACCCCAAGCGGAGCTTCTCGAAAGCCAAATACAATTATGACCTGCGTTGGGTCTTGCGTGCTGTCATAAAGAGGTTGCACCGCGAGTGCCTTGAACATTGCATACACCACAGCGCCACGCGGTCCCTCAACCCGGTTTGCCATCAACGCGGGTCGTTGCGTCTTCGTCATGCCACACCTGAGGGTGCAGAAGGCGACGCTGCGACGCGCACTCGCTAGCGCTACACTCACGCCACGAACCCTGGACCACAGAGGGTCATTAGCTGTGTGCTTCACGAAGGCCAGGCATTGACCATCCCACCAGGGTTGTGGATGTGGGTCGTAAAGAAGTTGCGTCGTGAACGCCGGAATCAAACTATCAACAGCATCCGCTCTATGCTCTATCCATATTGCTCAAGGAGTTTCATCATGCACTTCGTTGGTATTGACTGGGCCGATCAGCACCATGACATCTGCGTCCTGGCTGAACACGGTCGGACTGTCTCCCGTTTCAAGATCACACACGACCTGACCGGCTTCCAGAACCTGGATGCCGTGTTGCGCTCACTGACGCCCGTGCGCATCAGTATCGAACGTCCAGATGGTCTGTTGGTCGATTATCTGGACGCCGCTGGATGGGAGCTGTACATGATCCCGCCGCGTGCCACTGCGGCCAAACGTGGACGCCGAGCCAAGCACGATCAACGCGATGCTTATCTGCTCGCCAATCTGCTGCGCACCGATGATCCGGAATGTCGTCCGCTGAGCCGCTCGACGCCGCTGGTGCAACACCTCAAGCACAAAGTCCGCACCTTCGATCAACTCCAGCAGGATCGGCAACGCTACACCAATCGGCTGGTTCATGCCCTCAAACTCTACTATCCGGCCATGATCGGCCTCTTTCGCTATATCTACCAGCCGCTGACGTTGGACTTCTTGCAGCGCTTCCCTGATCCGCAAGCCGCACAAAACATCGACCTGTTCGAGTTCACGGCCTTCTTCGATGGTCGGCGTTACAGTTCACGCGCCAAGTGTAGGGTCTCACGTCAAATGGGACTGTCTCAAGATGCCTGGGACTGTCTCAAGTTAGTTGGGACTGACCAAACAACAATGCATTTCAGTCATCTTCGTTCCCGCAGGAAGCGTTGTACCGAACTTGTCGTCATATAGAGCTGTGGCATCGTGAACCAGCGATCGTTGGCACGTGCATGAATAGTCTGACCCGTTCGACGGAGCACCCCAGAAAGTCTACAGAGCTAAATCATCAAGTGCAGGTTAAGGGAAAACTCAGCGATTGCGTCGTTATTGAGGGCTGTAGACTTGGGATAAATCAGTGTAATTCAAGGTTACAAGTCTGCGGTGTATGCGCACCCAAGCTGCATAGGCGATTGCACAGTGTGCAAGCACAACCTCGCTGCGCTGGGCGATGTACAGGTGTCGCGTGCGGATGTCGCGCCCATACGCGACAGTATGCTTGTGCTGCCAGACTGGATGCAAGTCAGCCTTACACAACTGACTGGTAAGCCCTACACGGGCTAACCTGCCACGCGCAACAGCGCGGTGAACCACCTGATCGCAGCACTCGCTGCGACGGTGTTAGGAACAGCCCTGAGCGTGGCGGTTGTCGGCGCTAGCACTCCGTTGGCGCTGCTGCTGTTGCCCTGGGGCTGGGCCACGACGCTACACGGCCTGCGCAAACTGCGCCTGACTATCGTCCATCAGGCATCGCACCACAACGTGACGCGCAACAAGCGCCTTGATTATGCGCTCGGCGAGGCCCTGACGATTGTCCTGCTCACGCAAAACTTCACCGACTACCGCGAAGAACACCTATCACCCCATCATGGTCGTGCACACATGACCCCCGATGATCCAACGGTGCAAGGCGTGTTGCTCGTAACTACTCAACCCTCACCCCAAACCCCTCTCCCTTCATGCCCAGATAACAATGAAGAGGGGCTTTTTGCAGCCTGCCTCCCCCTCTCCTAGCCGCGTAGCGGCGGTCGGGAGAGGGGGATTGAGTTCTCAGGGGTAGGTATTTGGTTTTTCGTTGTTCCTGTGTGGCGGACGCACCAGTGGCGCGTCCCTACAGACCTGTTGTGAATGATTGCGACCCTGTAGGG
>DAOTTW010000170.1:0-5581 GCA_034437615.1 Anaerolineae bacterium
ACCACCTTTTCGTTGATCCTTCCGTCGATGAGTTCCAACAAGCGGTTTGGATGAGCGGCCAGCAGTTGGTCAAACTCGGCCAATGTGTACAGCTTGTCTCGGATGACCATACGATGCTCCGGTTACGTTTGCTCGTGACGCCTATTCTAGCAGATGCCGTGACTACTTCAGGATGGGTGTACTTGCATTCAGTGGCAGTTTAGCGGACGCGCAGAAGCGCGTCCCTACTTATGTCACCGCGCTGCTTGCCGCAAGATGGCGGGCAGGAGCGCGTACCACTCAGTGGCCTGCACGACTTCTTCGAGCACGACCTGATCTTGCACGGTATGCGCGTGGAGTTCGTCGCCGGGGGCAAAGCCAATGCAGGGGATGCCAGCTTTGCCAGCCCAGTAGATGCCATTGGTCGAGAAATCCCATTTGCCGGTGGTCGTCGGCCAACCCAGCGCTTTGCCCGTTTCAACGCCTGCCTGGACCAGCGGATGATCTTCGGGGAAGGCCCACGCCGGATAAATCTTTTCCAGCGGAAAGACGAAACCCGTATAACTTGGCTCGTCGTACATCAAAATCGACACGTCAATATCGCTGCGTTCGCCAACGATGTCCTTCAGGCGTTGCAACTCGTCCTGTGGTTCTTCGCCAAACGTCAGGCGGCGGTCTACGTAGGCGATAGCCTCATCCGGCACAGCGTTGATGCTAGGCGTCTGCACGTGAATATCGGTGACGGTGATGCGCCCTTCACCCAGGAACGCATCGTTCTTGAACTGCGGTTCCAGCCCTTTAAGCGTTTCGATGATGGGCAGCAGCTTGTAAATCGCATTATCACCCAGGTAGTTATTCGCAGCGTGGGCGCTTTTGCCTTTGGCCACAACTTTGAATTCCACGCGGCCTTTTTGCCCTCGGTAGACGTTCATTTTGGTTGGCTCACCGATGACCACATAATCCGGCTTGATGCCTTCGGTCTGCACAAAGGCGTGTGGGGCGCTACCGTCATTCCATTCTTCCATATTGCCAAAGACGTAAGCTGTGATGCCATCCAGCAAGCCGAGTTCCTTCGCGATGGCCAGCCCGTAGATCATGCCGGGGGTGCTGCCCTTCTCGTCGCACGCGCCCCGCGCATACAACACGCCATCCTCGACCTTGCCTTCAAACGGGTCCCACTGCCATTCTGCCGGGTCGCCGATGCCAACGGTGTCGATGTGTGTGTCGTAGAGCAGGATCGTATCGCCGTTGCCGATGCGCCCGACGACGTTGCCCATTTTATCCCACCAGATTTCATCGAAGCCCAATTTTCGCATTTCGGCCTCGCAGCGTTCGCCCACTTCGCGAATCTGGCTGTTCATGCTGGGGATGGCCACGATTTCGCGGAAGAAGGCCAGGATGTCGTCGTGATGCTCTGCAACACGTGCGCGTATGTTGTCGATGATGTCTTGTGCGACCATGTTATTTTGTCCTGTGCGTTATTGATATTGGGCTATATGTACCGCAAAGCGGCCTATAACGCAATGATGCACATGAGAGCAGGCTTTTCTGTGCGGTCTTGCAACCTCTAGTCGCCGTTGATGAGTTGCTCAGATAGCGTGTTGTGTTGTTCGATCAGCACGGGCAGGTCAGCCGTCAACAGGTGGCCATCTTGCACGACGACATTGCCGTTAATCACTGACAGGTCAACGTTGGTGGATTGGCAGAAGATCAACGCTGCTGTTGGGTCATGCTGTGCGCCGGCAAAACCGATCTGATCCAGGCGATAGGCGACAAAATCTGCGGACATGCCTACTGCAAGCTGCCCGATGTCATCCCGTCCTAGCACTGACGCGCCGCCACGTGTCGCTAAGCGCAGCGCTTCACGGGCGCTCATCGCCGCTGGGTCGCCGTTGACGCGCTGCAAGAGCATGGCCTGACGTGCTTCGTTCAGCAGGTGGCCACTGTCGTTAGAGGCAGAGCCATCGACGCCTAGCCCGACCTTCACCTGAGCGTCCAGCATGGCGCGAACAGGGGCAATGCCAGAGGCTAGGCGCATGTTGCTATTGGGGCAGTGGCAGACGCCTGTGCCTGTGCGCCCGAACAAGCCGATTTCGTCCTGATTGAGTTGCACACAATGCGCGTGCCATACGTCATCCCCGACCCAACCAACCGATGCGACATAATCGCCGGGGCGCTGCTTGAAGTGTTGCAGCCCGTAATCAATATCCTTCTGGTTTTCTGCGAGGTGTGTATGCAGGTGTACGCCGTAGCTACGGGCCAACGCAGCCGATTCACGCATTAAATCCTGCGAGACGGTGAAGGGTGAACAGGGCGCGACCACGACCCGCAGCATGGCATAACGTGAGGCGTCGTGATATTGCTCGATGACCCGGCGCGTGTCCTGCAAGATGAACGTTTCATCCTCAACGACGCTATCCGGCGGCAGGCCACCCTTGCTTGCGCCCACGCTCATCGACCCGCGTGCAGCATGAAAGCGAAGGCCGATTTCCTGCGCAGCCTGTATCTGCTGATCGAGTTTGCAATCATTGGGGTAGATGTAGAGGTGGTCGCTAGATGTCGTGCAGCCCGATAGCATGAGTTCGGCCATCGCCAGCTTAGATGCGGTGTAGATGTGCTGTGAACGCAAACCCGCCCAGATGGGGTACAGCGTCACCAGCCAATCGAAAAGTTCGTTATCCTGCGCGATGACGCGGGTCAGGCTTTGCACCATATGATGATGCGTATTCACCAGCCCAGGAATAACGACATGCTGGCTTAAATCCAGCACGGTATCGGCGTCGGTTTGCGGCATGTCGTCCAGCGTGCCGACGGCTTCTATGATGTTATCACGGACGAAGATTGCGCCGTGCTGGATTTCGCGCTGTTGATCGTCCATTGTGACCAGCGTGTGTATGTTTTTTGCAAGCAAGGTGCTCACAGATTTTGCCTTTTGTACGTGTGGCTCTGCGGGCACGTATGTTACAGAAGGCGATTGCCTGCGGCTATGGCCAATTGCTTCAGTTCTGGTCGCCCGTGATTTGCCTGGCGGCCTTTAGCGTGTTGCTGAGCAGCATCGTAATCGTCATGGGGCCGACGCCACCGGGCACAAAGTTAAGCCAGCTTGCGACCTCTTTGGCGGCGTCGTAAGCGACATCACCTACCCAGCGATACCCACGTTCGTCGGATGGATCGTCAACCTGGTTGGTGCCCACGTCGATGACGATTGCGCCCGGTTTCAGCCAAGCAGCCTGCACGTATTCGGGTTTGCCCAACGCGGCTATCAGGATGTCGGCCTGCTTGATTTTGCCGGGGATGTCTTGCGTGCGGCTGTGGCAGATGGTAACGGTGGCGTTGGCTTTCGTCAGCATCAGCGCCATCGGCATCCCGACGATATTACTGCGTCCGAGCACAACGGCATGTTTGCCGGATAGATCGACGCCTGTTTCTTGCAGCAGCACCATGCAGCCTGTCGGCGTGGCGGGCGTAAAGCGTGGCTGGCGGCCCTTCATGGCCAGCGCGCCGATATTGACCGGGTGGAAGCCGTCCACGTCTTTATCGAGGCTGACTGTGCTGAGGATGGTCTCCTCGTCTACATGATCCGGCAAGGGCACTTGTACGAGAATGCCGTGAATGCGCTGATCGGCGTTCAGGGCTTCGACCTTCGCCTTAACCTCGGCTTCGCTGCTGTTGCTGGGCATCTCGTGCGCAATTGAGTAGATGCCAGCGCGTTCGCAGGCGCGGCGCTTCATGCGTACATACATATGGGATGCCGGGTCATCGCCGACGAGCACCACGCCTAGCCCCGGCGGGAAGCCATGCCTGGCTTCAAATTGTGCTGCTTGCTGCTTGATGTCTGCTCTCATGCGCTTTGCGATAGCGCGTCCGTCTAAAATTTGTGCGCTCATGGTGTGTCCATGTCTCCTTGTGTATTTTTAGCTGCATTGTTGCCAGCTATACGTGTGGTGCCTGTAGGGTCTACGTCGTGATTCTGTGCAATTTTTAACATGCGCTTAGGTCGCGTTTTTGGCTTTGCCCTGGCCCTTTGCTGTTGTCAAAGCATGTGTACAACTCAACACAAGAAACCAACTCACAATACCCCCTTTATCATGTACTATAAAGGTCAGATTTGCCCGCTTAGCACATTGATTTAACCTGTATGGATTTTCGGCAAGCAGATGATCGTATCAACCGTTCGAGGATTGCGATGAAGCGCTGCACAGACAACACACAACAACCGATGCCACAACAACGGCATCACGACCCAGAGCGCGGCCAGGCGTTAGTCGAGTACGTCCTGATCCTGGCGCTGTTCATTGTCGGGTTTGCGGTCGCGATTGCAGCGACTGGCCCGGTTATCGGCAATGTCTTTAGTAATACGGTGTATAACCTGGTGGGCGCAGACCCCGAAGTGGCGTCCCTGGATGCGACGGAAAACCCCTTTGCGGACGTGGAGCAATTCTGGGAGACCGTGACGATTGTCGCATCGCTCACGCCGCCAGAAGAACCGTTGCCGCCGCGCACACAACCGCCATCAACGGCGACGTTTACGCCGGGGCCACCACCAACGGCGACACCCATCGTCCCGACCGATACGCCGACGCCCTCCAAGACGCCGGTGCCACCACCGCCGGAGCCTGATCTGCGGCTGAATTATCCATTTACGGATTCTGGGGTGCCTGGCGCGGACGAGACGTGGCGCTTGCAAAACGACTTCGCGCTGAACGCAGAGCTTGGCTACTTCGATTGGTACGGTGTGTACTACCCGGATGCCGAACTCAGTGGCGACTCGGTGGGTGAAGGCTATAACGAAGACGTTTTCGGTGAGAATTACGGCCAACTGGATTTTAACTTCACAGGTGGCGCGATCTTCGACCAGCCGGCTGATAACTTCGGTGTGCAATGGCGTCGTGTGATTAACGTCGGCACCGACTCATCCGACGAGACCACGCTGCAATTCCGCGTCAACAACGCCAACGACGGCTTCCGCATCTGGATTCTGGGTGGCATCTATGGCGGCACACCAAGCCTGACCAATGGCGACGACAGCAACTGTTCAAACCAGCTTGTGCCGGGAGAATCGCGCATTGTGACCAGCGGAGGCCCTGCTTATAGCCCTGGGGCTGGGCGCACCTTTGGCGACCAGGACCCGCATGTCGGTTATGCGCCCGTTGCGAACCCAACTGCTGATACGGCGTCTACTGAATGCTTGCTGGCGGATTACTGGATAGCGGGGTCGCACAGCAATATCGTGATCGAGCGCACCATCCCGAACGGCAACTACGTCATACAGGTCGATTACTTCGATCAGACGGGCAGTGCGGTCTTCGATATGGACATCACGAACCCGGACCTGCTGGTTAACCCGGATGACGCGCTGGTGGATAACAGCGGTGTCGAACAGACGGGAACGCCGTTCTGCGCCTGGTCGCGCAATAACACGGCCAGTTATCCGTTTGACCGTCATGCCAACTCGCTACCGAATACCTGGGACGAATTCCTGCCGGGTGAACGCTTCCCGGAGGGGCAACGCTGCCACCTGGAATTGCGCGGTTTCATCCCGGTTCCTGATACAGCGACGAACCCAACGTTGACCTTTTACGATGCCTGGGATTTGCGCACG
>DAOTTW010000171.1:0-10915 GCA_034437615.1 Anaerolineae bacterium
ACGCCCGCCAGCGTCACCTCGCCAGTTTCCAGCGCCGCCAGGATCGTCTGCTCTTCGCCCAGGAACACGATCTGTAGCTCGTCAATGCACAACGGGCCAGAGTTGTCGTAAAGTTCTTCCGGTGCGAAGTCGAAGTCGGGATTGCGCTCTAGCAGGATGTAATTGTCGGGCACGAATTCGGTCAGCATCATTGGGCCACCACCGACAGGCGTGGTGCCGAATTCGTCGCGGCCCAATTCTTCATAGGCGCTTGGGCTGACAATCTCCAGGCCCGCCAGCACAAAGAACAGCGGAGCGAACGAGCGGTTCAGTTGCAACGTCATGCTATACTCGCCCGTGACTTCGACTTCTTCGAGCAGGCCAATCAGGTCCGCACCCTGTGACGCGCCTGTGTCAGGGTCCGCGTATTTGCGCAGGTTCCAGGCGATAGCTTCAGCATCAATGGGGCTACCATCCGTGAATGTCTCACCTTCAATTAGGTTGAGGGTGAGTTCAGTGCCTTCCTCATTGGCCTCCCAGGTATCCGCAAGGAAGCCGACATAGCTACCATCGGTATTCTGAGCAAATAGTGTCGGGAACAGGGCGTAATGCGGCCAGCTATGCCAAGACGACACGAACGGGTCGAGCGATGTGTTGGATTGCGCATCGGCGACGACGAGACGGCCACCTTCGCGGCCCTCGCAGTAATCACTTTGTGCCGCAACAGGCGAAACGGTCAAGACGCCTATGGTGAGTAATACAGCGAAAAGGCTCAAACGGTTGAACAATTTCATGGTGCTTTTCCTCTCTTTTGCTCTCTTACTTAACTTGAACGAAATAAAGGTAACGAGCTATGTCGTTAGGCGGCATAGTGGTCGTATATCACCCGACTGATGCCACCAATCACAGTTTCGACCTCGAAGATGCGCTGATATTGGCGCATTGGGTCGTTCCATACTGCTTGCTGGTCCCAATCCACAAACAGGGTGACGGCAACGTGGTTGTCATCGTTGATGTACATCACGCCGCTGTCGTTGCGGATGCCGCCGATGGTGCCTGTTTTGTGGTCGAAGCGTGTTCCAGGTGGTAAGAAGCGCGGCAGGCGGTCATTGAACTGCTGCTTAGACATGATCTCCAGCGCGGTATCGCGGGCTTGCTGCCCGACAAACTCGGCGTTGTAGATCATGCTGACCAGTTGCGTCATGGCCGTTGGCGTACTGACGTTGTTATCATCGCCCGTGCTGAAGGCCGCGCCATCGCGCACGATGTCGTGCTGCTGCAAGTGTGCGATGATCTCTGGCAGCGGCTTGCCGCGTACTTCCTGCGGAACGAGCGTCGCGAGTAAATCCTTGCAATTCAGCTTGAAGAAGATGTCGGTGAGACCAAGCTCATGCATGGTGTTTTCAACGACCTGCGGACCACCGAGCAGATCAATGGTTATATCGGTGGCGGTGTTATCGCTGATGATTATCATGAGCGTCAGCAAATCGTGAATGGTCGGCTCTAGTCCCGCCTGAAAGTAGGGCAGGATGCCGCTACCGAGGCTTTTGTCCTCGTCCTTGAGGGGCACACGCTGCTGCAAGTCGAGGGTACCTCGTTCATACTGCTGCATAGCAGTCGCCAGGATAGGAATTTTGAAAACACTCGCCATCGGGAAGGGTCGTTGGCCGTTGATCTCGGTGGTTTCGCTGCTTTGCAAATGGCGCACAGCAAGCCCTACGACCATATCAGCGTCATCTAACAACTGTTGCAATTTATCTTTTAACAGCATATCGTTCCTTTGCTCCTGGGTTGCTCCTGGGTTGGCGTGTGCTAGACCCAATAGAAGTCTTTGAATGCGCACTTATGAGTATAACAGCGAATTTTGCAACAGCGATACAAATCTGCATGAAAAATTGCAAGAGTTTATCAGGGAAATTGCACAGAACGGTAGCACCACAGGAAAACGTGGACGGTGAAAATCGGTAGCTGTTATGGCGTCTGGTGCGGATGCCGTCAAGCAGGGGTTACAACAGTGATGCTGTATAATTGGTATAAACAAGCCTCGGAGAGCAAGCAATATGGTTACTGAAGCCAAGCAACTGACTGTTCAAGCGTTTGATGAGCTGGTGTTGCAAGCCGAATACGCGGATCGAGACTGGGAGTACATCGGCAAGGAGATGGTCGAGGTGAGTTCAAACAATATGGCATCAATTTTGGCGGGTAATGTTCTTTTCCTGATAAAGCAACATTTGCAGCAAAGTGGAAAAGAGGGTTTCGTTACGGGTGCTGATGGTGGCTACAAAATCGCTGGACAGCGCTATATTCCTGATGTTGCCTATACATCGAAAGACCGCCAACCAGAGCCATCAACTGAAGGTTACAACTCAATCGTTCCTGATCTGGCCGTTGAGGTTATCTCCAACCCTGCCAATCAACAAGAAATGGACCAACTTCGCATTAAAACATCGGGTTATCTGGCTGAGGGTGTTCTGTTGTGGATTGTGCATCCAGTCAACATGACAGTCGAAGTCTATCAGCAAGGAAAAGCAGCTAACGTCGTCGGTTTGGATAGTACGGTATCTGCTGATCCCGCGCTGCCAGAGTTGCAAATCGCCGTTCGCGATATTTTCGAGGGCGTGCTGCCGGAATAGCCTTTTAACGATGGGTAACTACTCAGCCCTCACCCCAAACCCCAAACCTTTACAGGGGTAGGTATTTGATGTTTGACCGTATTTTATGGCGGCTGACGCCGCCGCGGACGCCATGAATGGCGTCCCTACGGCCTACGACGGCTGTGTAGGGACGCGGCTTACTGCGTCCGCTACCGAAAACGACGAAAAACTGTGAAGTCATGACCCTCCCCTATAAACAAGATCAACCGAGATAGAGACACAACCCTATGTTTGGTCCTTCGATGACAGAATGGCCAGGATGTGTGTATCCGTTTTGCGGCGGCCACGCTCTGTTTCGGGCTGTGTATAGGGCAGGATGAAGTAGAACGTGCTGCCCTGCCCGACGGTTGATTTCACTTTGATTTCGCCGCCGTGTTGCTGGACCAGAAATTGCGAGATGGGCAAGCCCAGGCCAGTGCCCTCAATCTGCTGTGATTTCGCCTCGGATGTGCGCTCAAACGCCTCGAACAGCGCCGCCATTTCATCTTGCGGGATGCCGATGCCGGTATCCGTCACTGCGAAATATACGCCCTGATCCACACTGTAGACCTCAAAGGTAACGCTGCCCTCATGCGTGAACTTCACGGCGTTGCTCAGCAGGTTCGTCAGCACTTGCCGGATGCGGCGACTATCCATCGGGATTTGCGGTAAGCCTTGCTCAACGTTAACGCTCAATTCGATCTTATCGGCCTTATCCTCTAGCTTGTCGATCAGCGCACGGGTGTTATCAATCGAATCCTCTAGCATGGTGTACACGTCGTTGGGCTGGATGAACAACTGCATTTCGCCCGCCGTAATCTTGCTGATGTCCAGCAGGTCATTCACCAGGTAGAGCAGATGCTCCGCGCTGCGCACCGTCTGATTCAGGCGTGAATGCTGCTCTGGGGTCACGTCCCCGAATGCGCCGACACTCATAAAATCCAGGTTGTTGATAATCAGGTTCAGCGGCGTGCGTAGCTCGTGCGTTACGCTGGCCAGGAAGCGCGTCTTGACCTCGTTGGCGCGTTCGGCCTCGCGCACAGCGGCATTCAGGCGCACCAGCAATTGTGCATTGCGCACCGATGGCGACACCTGATTGGAGAACAGCGTCAGGATGCGCTGATCGTCCTCGTCAAAGGCGGCGGCGTTTTCACCACGCCCGACCACCACCACACCGACCGGGCGGCGGTCAAACATCAGCGGCGCAGAGATGGCACGCACTAACGGCGCGACAGAGCCGGGTCGCTGGATGCGATGCGGGTAGCTGCGGTAATCGTCAATAATGATGGATTCGCTACGCTGGATCGTCTGGCCTGCGATGCCTTCGCCCTCGAAGATGACGTAAGAGCCGTCGCGCTGCATTTTCTGCTGCTGCGTTTGGCCATTGCGGGCGACCAACTGCAAGCGGCCTGACTCTGCATTGAAGAGCCACACCGCGCAGTAGGTCGCGTCCAGCAGGGCCAGAATACGCTCGATAAATGCGCCCAGAACAGGCTGCAACTGCGCTTCGTTCACCACCAACAACGACGCATCGTAGATTTCACGCATTTCGGTGGCGTTGCGCGTGGCCTGTACGCGGGCTTCTTCTAGCTGTCCGGTGCGCTCGCGTACACGCTGTTCTAGTGTGCGGTTCAGCTTCGCCAGTTCCGTGTAAGAGTGGTCCAGATTGCGCTTCATCGCTTCCATGGCGCGGGCAAGCTGGCCGATTTCGTCTTGTTGCTGCTGGTAGCCGATGTGATAGCGCATATCACCGGAGCCGATTTCCTGCGCGGCGATGCCTATATTGCGCAATGGCATCGTAATCACGCGGTTGGTGAAGCGGCTCAGGATCAGCACCAGGGCGATCAACGCCAGCAGGGACGAGATCAGCAACGGCGCGAGCAATTGGTCGGTCAACGATTGAATATCGCTAATCACAAGGCTACTGGCGAAGCGCCAGCCATTGACCGGGGAAATGTGGCGGCTTACCAGCGTCTCGGATTCCGTCAGGGGGTCGTTTTCCAGTGGGAATAGCTCATCTTCGTTCTGCGTCGCCCTATTCAACGCCGCTTCCCATTGGGGCAGGGCATCCGTCATCAGCATGGCGGCTTCGTCGGCATCGCCCAGGATGGCCGCTACGTTTTCCATTACAAGCGGCACGCCCTGCGCATCGAATAGCAGTGCATAGCCAGATGGCGATACGCCCGACCCTTCCTCATTCAGCGCGTTAATCACCACGTCCTGCAAGGTCGTCAGATCGACATCCACCCAGAAGAAGCGCGTTGCGCCGGTGCGCTGGTCCCTGTAGGGCGCAGCCAGCGAGATTGTGGGCTGTTGCTGAAAATCATATAGCGCGACATCCTGCCGGAACCAGTGAATAGCGCCCGTTTCTGGCACGGCTTGCACATCTGGGTTGCTTGGTATTTCGCCCCGGCGCAAAAAGCGCCACAGGTAATCCTCTGGCAGTGTGGGGTTTTGCAATTCCATCACGCCGACAGCATCATCAGGCCGATAGAGGGCAACCCGTTCGATGAGCTTGGTCGGGGCGGCGTTCAGCACATCCACCAGCACGAAGCGCAGCGGCGTCGTATCCGTCACATCCTCGAATTCGCTCAGCGCGGTGCTAAGCTGCTCCACAGTGGCCAACAGGCCGCCCCAGGTGGTGTCAAGCTGCTCGGTCACATCTTCGCTAGCCTGCCGGAAGCTCTGGATAGCCTGAGTACGCAGGGTCGCATCGCTGCTGCCCGTTGTAACCAGCGTGATGGCTGCTAAGATCACGATGTTTACGCTAATGACGATCAGGTAAAGACGACTGCTGATGCTCGCATTTGAAAACATGAGTGGCTCTTGTGGCTAAATTAGCGTATAGCGTGAGGGGATTATGACACATATCGCGGCAAAAATCGAAGTGTCACACGATGGATAATGTATCGAAGGCGGTTGAAACAAGGCATTGGTTGCGGACGCCAAAAATCAACCGAGATGGATACAACACACATGATTAGGATAGGGTTGATTATTCAGGCTTGTTTTGTAATGCTTTAGCATCAACCCTGATAAGCCAAAATAAGACGGGATAGTGAACACGGTGCCCATCCTACGCGAAGGCGAACTCAACGTCATCAGCTATAGCGCAGAACAAACGCAACGCCTGGGGGCACGCCTGGGCCGCCTGCTGCGCCCTGGGGATGTGCTGTGCCTCTCTGGTGATATGGGCGCGGGCAAGACGGTCTTTTCGGCAGGTGTGGGGCGCGGTTGGGGTGCGGTGCATCCACTGACCAGCCCCACTTACAATCTGGTGCATCAGCATCAGCGCCCAACGGATAGCGCCTTGCTGTTTCACCTGGATTGCTACCGCCTGCACAGCGAAGCCGAGGTCGATACGATTGGCTTTGACGACATACTGGAGCAAAGCGGCGTGGTCGTGATCGAATGGGCAGAGCGCATTAGCGGCGCACTGCCAGCAGAGCGCCTATGGCTGGAGTTGCGCGTGATCGAGGAAAACCGCCGCAACCTGCTGCTAGAGGCGAGTGGCCAGCGCTACGAGGACCTGATCCAGCAATTTCGGCGCTCGACCTACGGCAATTAATGGAAAAATCAAAACGAATTCATAGAATCCTATGTGGTGGCGTGGCGTGCTGCGCCCTGGGTGCAATGCATTGCACCCCTACAAATGATCTGGCTTCGTTTTCGTTCATTCATAAAGGCGACCACAAACTAAACTTATGCTACTAGCAATCGACACCGCCACACGTTATCTCGGCCTAGCGCTGCACGACGGTCACAGCATCATCGCAGAGCAAACATGGCGTGCAGGCACCCAGCATAACCGCTTACTCGCGCCCTCCGTGCGCAACCTGTTCGATATTTGCGCTGTGAACCCGCAAGACCTGGGTGCTGTCGCCGTCTGCAAGGGGCCGGGGTCCTATACCGGTTTGCGCATCGGTGTGGCCTTCGCGAAGGCCGTCGCCACCACGAACAAGCTGCCCCTGGTCGGCGTGCCCACGCTGGACATCCTGGCCGCCGCACAATTACCACCCGCGCACACCGCCAGCGACGAAACGCGCCTGCTGCCTGTGGTGCAAGCCGGACGTGGGCGCATTATCAGCGCGGAATATGCCTTCGTGTATAACCGCTGGGTGAGCATGAGCGACCCGCAGATCAGCGATTGGCAGACGTTGCTGAGCAACCGCGACGCGCCACTGATTATCACGGGCGAAGTGGACGAGAGCGGACGTAGCCTGATTGAGCAGATTGCAGCGCAGCACAAGCACAGCAGCCAAGCGGGGCCACGCATCACACTCGCCAACGCTGCGCAACGCCTGCGGCGCACGGGCTATCTGGCGCAGGAAGCATGGCGCATCTATGGCGATAGCAGCCAGGACATGAGCGCCTTCGAGCCTGCTGGCCTGTTGCCCGTTTACCTGAAGTCGGAGCCAGAAGCAGCGTCGGCAACGCAAACGGACGACGCCCCATGACTGCGCCCCAAATTGCCCCGCTGACGCTGCGCTACATGCGCCCACGCGATGTCCCTGAAGTCATCGCCATTGACCGTGCATCCTTCACCCCCGCCTGGCCGACGAGTTCCTACAATTTTGAGGTCAACGAATCGCATTGCAGCTATATGGTGGTGCTAGAGGCCCAAGAGCAGCAGCCCCTATCCGGCTTGCGGCGCTGGCTATCGCGGATGCAGGGCTGGGATAACCCGACGGAAGTGCAGCGCATGGTCGTGGGCTATGGTGGCCTGTGGAAGATTGGCGAGGAAGCGCACATCAGCACAATCGCCAGCCATCCAGCGTATCGTGGGCGCGGATACGGCGAGGTTGTGTTGAACGCCATGCTACAACGGGCGCTTGACCTGGGTGCAACCTACACGGTGCTGGAGGTTCGCGTCAGTAACATTGTCGCACAGAATTTATACAAAAAGTACGGCTTCAGCATCGCAGGCACCAAGAAGGATTATTACCACAACAATAAAGAGGACGCCTACGATATGCGCCTGCAACTCACATCAGAGCAGACACACGCAGCGCTCAAAACGCTCTATGATGCCATCCAGAGCAAGCTCAAGTTCAGCGACGACTATTCTTTTACGCCACATCCACGCCTGGGCCAGTGATCTATGCATATTCTGATCGTCACACACTACTACGAGCCGAACGAAGGCTCATCGTCCGACCAATATACGCGCCTATCGCGCATCTGGCAGGCGCAAGGCCACCGCGTCACCGTACTGACGACGCAACCGCACTACCCACAGGGCCGCATCCATGAGGGCTATCGCGGCAAACCGTTCTATGTAGAGATACGCGGCGGCGTGCGTGTGATTTATAGCTGGTTGTGGGCCACGCCTAGCAGCCGCATCAGCAGGCGCTTAATCAGTCAGGCGTCATTTATGCTGAGCGCGGTTCTGCGCGGTGCGGGCATTTCGGCGGTGGATGTCGTGCTGATCGAAGCGCAGCCGATGCTGACGGGGCTGGTGGGGCGCTTACTGGCGGAGTGGCAGCGCGTGCCCTATGTGCTGAACGTGTCGGATTTGTGGCCGGATCATCTGCTGAGCGTGGGGGCCGTCAGCGAGGGCAATCCGGCGTATCGGGTGGCACGGGCGCTGGTGGACGCAGGCTATCGCGGTGCGGCGTCTATCTGGGCTATGTCGCCAGCCTGGGCACGCGAAATAGAAACGTATTTGCAGGGTACGCGCCCCGGCAACGACCCCGATAAGCTGTTCAGGTATTTTCGCGGCGTGGATTTAACGCGCTTCCGGCCCCACACGACTGACGAAACACGCGCCTTCCGCGAGAAATACGGCCTGGGCGATGCCAAGCTGGTAACGCACATCGGCACCTACGCCACACAATACGATGTGAACGCGCTGGTTGACGTGGCCGCACACTTCGCAGAGCGCGACCCGGTTAATGATGTGCGCTTTGTGCTGATGGGGACGGGCAGCCTGCGCGATCAATTGCAGCAGCGCCTACAAGCCGCCGCCTTGCCCAACGTCACGACGATTGACTGGGTGCCGCACAGCGAAATTCCGCAGGCATGGGCGGCATCACAGATCAATTACTGGGCTATGCGCGACGCGGACCTATATCTCGGCACGATCCCGGCGCGCCTGTACGAAGCATTTGCATCTGGTGTGCCTGTGGCGGCGGCCAACGGCGGCGAAACGGCGCAGATCATCGCAGCAAGCGGGGGTGGTGTGGCCGTCCCGCCCGCTGATATACGAGGCCTGGTGCAGGCGATTGCACAATTGCTGGATGACGACGCCTTTTACAAGCACGCCAGCCAAGCAGCACGGGCATACGCTGAAAGCCACTTCGACTTTTACAAAGTGGCGGCTCAGCAGCTTACGATATTACAGGCTGTCGCCCAACGTTAAGGTTTTAGGCAGATTAACTACAAAATTTCATGCACATTTGCTAAGTGCTCGTTAAATGAACTTCGGTATGATGCAATCACAGCTTTTATATAGTTGCTCACCCAATGTTTGATAGAACGGAGTGTAAAGTTGAATAGTAAAGTAAAAGTTACCTTTCTTGTTGGCCTGCTTAGCGTATTGCTGGTGCTGGCGTCCTTGCCTGCTGTGGCACAGGACGACAACGCGCTCACGATTGCGTCCGGCACGGACATCGAAAATATGAACATCCACACCGTTACGTCTTCGCCGTCTTTCTCGGTGCTAGAGCACATCTACGAGCCGCTGTTCTCCATGAGTCCTGAAGGCGTGCTAGAGCCGCTGTTGGCCGATAGCATCGAAGCCGTTGAGGATAACGTGTATATCATCGAGCTAAAAGAAGGCATCAGCTTCACAGATGGCGAACCTTTCAACGCTGAAGCCGTGAAAGCCAACCTGGATTGGGTGCTGGATGCTGATAACGCTGCGACGTTCCGCTTCTTGTTGGTGGTCGGTGGCGAACCGGCAGAGGTCGAGGTGGTGGACGAATTCACGGTGCAGATCACCACAGCAACACCGTTCGCACCGCTGCCCGCGCACCTGTCACACGGCAGCCTTGCGATGGTCAGCCCCACGTTGCTAGCAGAAGGCTCCGAAGCGATGGCCACGAGCGCCGTCGGCACAGGCCCTTACATGCTGTCACAGTGGGATCGTGGCGAACAGGTCACGCTAGAACGCAATAGCGATTACTGGGGTGATGCACCCGCAATCGACGGGCTGGTTTTCCGTGTCGTACAGGAAGACGGTGCCCGCATCATCGAGGTTGAATCCGGCACGGTAGACGTGTCTGTGCGCATCCCGCCCGCAGACCTGGCCCGCCTGGAAGCCAACCCCGACATCAACGTGGAAATCACACCGGGCCTGCGCACCATCTACATCTTCTTCAACGTCAACAACGAGCCGTTTGACGATCCGCTGGTGCGCCGCGCTGTGAACCACGCCGTAGACAAAGAGGCCATCGTACAAGCGCTGTTTGATGGTGCTGCGCAGGTGAGCACCGCACCGTTTGCCTCGCCCATCTTCGGCTACTCCGCGCAAGACCTGTACGAATACAACCCGGACCTGGCCCGTGAACTGCTAGAAGAAGCGGGCGTTGAAGAGGGCACCACCGTCGAGCTGTATCACCCGACGGGCCGTTATGTGCAGGATGCGCTGGTTGCGGATGCCGTGCGTGCTCAGTTGGCCGAAGTCGGCCTGAACGTGGAACTGCGCACGCTGGAATGGCCGCAGTACGTGCCGTATGTGCGCCGCCCGGCTGAGGAAAACGACATCCAGTTCGCCATGCTGGGCTGGTCCACACCGACGGTTGACGCCGACTATGCGCTGTTCGCGCTCTTCCACAGCAGCGAGCACCCGCCAGGCTTCAACGGTGCCTTCTATGCCAACGACACCGTTGACGCGCTGCTTGAAGAGGCGCGTTCTACGCTGGACACGGAAGCGCGTTTGGCGGCGTATGACGAAGCCATCGACATCATCTGGGAAGAAGCCCCCTGGTTGTTCCTGTACAGCGAAACTCAGGTGACCGCCATCCGCAGCAACGTGGACGGCTTTATCGTGCACCCGGACGAAAGCCTGGTCGCAACGGAAGCCGCCTTTACCGAATAAGTGCGTTTAAGGTAACTACTCAGCCCTCACCCCAAACCCCTCTACCGAACGTGCCTTTGGCACTGGGAGAGGGGCCTTTAACAGCGTACCTCCCCCTCTCCATTGTTGTCTGGGCATGAAGGGAGAGGGGGAATGAGTTCTCAGGGGTAGGTATTTGGTTTTTCGTTGTTCCTGTGTGGCGGACGCAGCAAGCCGCGTCCCTACACAGCCGTTTTGGACCGTAGGGACGCCATTCTTGGCGTCCGGGGCGGCGCAAGCCGCC
>DAOTTW010000172.1:0-3773 GCA_034437615.1 Anaerolineae bacterium
TGATGAAGTGCAACGTTGGATAGACGAGCAAAGAAGTCAAATCGAAAGCTCAGAATAGATACATTAGGCTTAGGGTTCTTGTCCAAATGTGGGCTGGTTCCCCTGCATGTACAAACAGACAAGAACGCAAAATCGCAATGTAAAGTGGCCAGCTGTAGCATTTTGGAGGGTTAACAGTATGTTAGATTAAAAGAGGGTTGCAATTAAGCGCATTTGAGGCGATTATTAAAGGTATAGTAAGTCATTAGACATGAGAACACCCACACTACCTGCACGAACAAGTCTGTCAGTCCATATCGTGCAGGTAGCTACCTGGATGCATGACACCTCATAGAGAAGGTTTGTCATAGGGTATTGGGGCGAAGAAATTCTCAAAATCAACGCACTGTGCGGTCAGCGCACGTGTATTTAACCGAATTCAATTATACACGTTATCGCGCTTCTGTGCAGGCATAATCGATCAGGAGATGTGAGAAAATGTCAGCATTAGATGAGAAATATTTTGAACTCAGTATACACGAAGGCTTGTTTCACCTGCCAAAGGACAAAAACGAAAAGCAGCATCAAGCTCGTACGGTGAGTGCTAGCGGTTGGCAACCAGTCAACATGACCGCATTGGATTTCACAGAGCATGTTTTTTGCGGACGTGCCTTTGCTCCAATTTATCAGGACGGTAAACGTGGAACGGGTACTACCGAGCGTGTGCAGTATATCGCGCTGGACTTTGACGACAATGTCAGCGTACTGGAGGCCACGCGCCATCCCTTTATCGAGCAGTTCTGTCACATTGTCGGCCCAACCGCTAGCGATAGACCTCAGCACCGCCGTACTCGTGTGATCCTCCTGTTGGACGAACCCATCCGCGATCAAATTACCTATCAGCAACTTGCCAAACGTGTCTTATATCAAGTGCGTGATCTACGACCAGATCAAGCAGCAACGAAGGATTTCGCTCGTTTCTGGTTTGGTGGCAAGGATGCCGACCTGATCCAATACAATAAACGGCTACTAACATGTACTGACCTAGAAGCCCTACCCGATGCACCAAAACCCACCAACACATCTGCCGCTATTCCGGCAAGGCCGACTAATTTAGCAGTCAGTACGGACTACCAGCACAATCGCGAACAGACCTATTTGAACAGCGCATTACAGGGCGAAGTTGCAGAATTACATGCCACTGGCGAGGGTAACCGCAACAATCAACTTAACAAATCCGCTTACGCGCTGGGTCAACTGGTAAACGCCGGATTGGACGAGAACCTGATCCGGAATGAATTACACAACGCTGCGCAGGCTGTTGGGTTACCCCATGACGAGATTGAACGCACTTTGAACAGTGGTCTAACGGCTGGCATGGCGAACCCGCGTAGCATTCCCGCACAAACAGTACGCACGTATACACCACCTGACAACAAACTCGATTTAGCAGCAGCACCGACAACAAACGCGAATGACAGCACCAGTAAGGTAACAATTGAACCAGTCATTAAATCCGTAACTTTGAACGAAACTATCGGATCACTTGGGCCCGAAACGATCTATCGCTTTTTAACTCAAAACGAATACGGCGATGCCTTGTTGTTTCAAGAACTTTACAGGCAACGACTGGTGTTTGACCGTACCACGAGCCAGTGGTTCGCCTGGCAAGGACATCACTGGGCGGAATTGCATGAAGGCATCCTGCTGGTATTTCAGCAATTGGGCGACCAGTACGAGTCTGCGGCCAATGCCTTCGGTCAAAAGGCCACCCGCGCAGCACGAGACGGTGAAAATGAATTACAAAAGGAGTATGAACGGAAACGCAGCGAATGTCTGCAACGACTGAACCAATTGCGCAGCAATCGCCGCGCCAAGAACATCCTGGAAATTGCTGCCAAACTATTCGGCATCGCAGGCGATGAATGGGACGCCAATCCCATGTTGCTGGGCGCCGCTAATGGCATCATCGACCTCAAGACTGGCGAACTTCGCGCTGGTCATCCTTTGGACTACGTGCGCACCATCGCGCCTGTAACTTATGACCCCATGGCAGATGCCAAGCGCTGGCAACAATTCCTATGCGAGATATTCGACGGGGACAGCGAGCTAGTAGCCTTCATGCAACGCTTATTGGGTTATGCCATCACAGGGTTGCACAGCGAACACAAGTTGCCGATCTTGTATGGAAAAGGGCGCAACGGCAAAGACACACTATTGGAAACCGTCGGTTATGTGCTGGGCAAGAACGCCGCGCCCGGCAGTGAAGACTTGCTAATCGACAGCGGACGACAACGCGCCGCAGGCTCAGCTTCACCGCACATTTATGACTTGATGGGCAAACGCTTGATCTGGGTCAGTGAGACACGCGATAAAGCACAGATGAACACCAATCAGGTTAAACGCCTCACGGGGGGAAATACACTGAAAGCCCGTCCTCTGCATGGTCAGTTCGTGGAGTTTGGAGCCACACACCAGCTCTTGTTGCTCACCAATCATAAGCCTGATGTCGGTAGCGAAGCAGAGGATTACGCGATTTGGCAGCGCCTGTTGCTTATTCCATTCAACCTTTCCTTTGTGGATAATCCAACACGCAGCAATGAACGCCAAGCAGACCCACATCTTGGTGATAAACTAAAAGCCGATGCAGCAGGTATCTTAAATTGGCTAATACAAGGTTGCTTATTATGGCAGAGTGCAGGTTTGGAACCACCACAGAGCATACTGGCAGCGACAGACGAATACAAGCAGAGCCAGGACCTCGTCGGTCAGTTTCTGGACGAATGCACCTATACCCATGAGAACGCACAAATACCTGCTGGCAAGTTATATCAGGCTTACCAGCAATGGTGTAGCGATAATGGCATCACACGCGTGCACAGTAACCGTACTTTCGGTGAACGCATGAGGGAAAGCTTCGAACGTGTACGTACATCACGTGGGAATGCTTACCAAAGGGTCGGCTTAATTGTTGAAAAAGCGGCATACTATGCACAAGATTGAGACATGTAGGGTGTGTAGGGTCGTATCCCTACTTTTTGCAAAACACGCGGTAGAGGGTGTGATCGAAAAAAAACATGGTGCTGACCCTACATACTATACATACACTACACAGGGGACCTCCCAACAGTTTGATGTGTCGGCTTTGCCGCAAATGTCCCAGTGTACCTGCCACAGGTCATGCCGGAGATCGACTTAGACCTTGGCTTCCTCAAAAAGCTGGAGGATACATCTCGCAAGTCAGGCGGTCCGGGGCTGACGCAACTGCTGGTGGATGCCTGTAAAAACGGAGCGGGGCAGGGCCCACATTCCGCACTTTTGCAACAGGGCGTTGGTGGTTTTTAAAGGGTCACGAAAATCTACAAGCGGCTTAAGTTTTGTTTCAAAGATCAGATCTGGTATCAATATTCACCTTGCGAGCCTATGCCTTGATTATAACGTTATAATTATCTGACCTTCACGGTCTTCTCTGGCCTCTCCTAAATTGCCGCATAGGCACCTGGAAACTGCGGAAAGTGCGCCGAAGTGGACGAGCAAGCACCGCCTGATCTGATCGTACCCACCCAGATAGGGCCCACCCAGATATCGATGGAACGCTCAGAACAGCTTCAGGACACGCCACCTCCGGCTGGCCCAGCGCTGGTCGAGCGTTCAGAACAGCCTCAGGACAGTGCACAAGCGGGCCGCCAACTGCTGGCTGCACTGCATGACTATCTCGATGATGTGCATATCGTGGCCGACAGCGGCCAGTTCGCGAAGCTGCAAGCGCGTCTGATCGACCTGTTGCTAAACGG
>DAOTTW010000173.1:0-7330 GCA_034437615.1 Anaerolineae bacterium
CGGCTGCCGCAGGGCCAACCCCCCTGAAGGGGGCTATTGCACGCTGCATACAGCCTGCTTGAGCAGGCTTGTCCTTACCGGAGCCGGACGTTTTAACGTCTGGCGACTGAGAATGGGACACGTACCTGAGTAGTTACGTTTCTTCATAAGTTGTGCTAGGGCAGCACAGGCAGACGCACGCCGCCGGGGTTGCGCAACGCACCGAGTTCGGCCTGAATCCAGCCTTCACGCGTCACACCGTCGCGGCATAAGCCTGTGATCTTGTACCAGTTGCCATTGACGTTGCGACCTAAAACGAGGTGCTCAGCACGCCCGACGAGGCGGCAGACCTCAGAGCCATTAATCGACACTTCCGAAACGATGGCGTTGCCGGGGAAACCGACGTATAGCGTGGGTTCTGTGCGTTGTGCGTTTACTGTCTCAACGATAGGCACATCGGTCAGATCACCGCGAAGCACAATCACCTCGCTGGACATCCAGCCGCGAATATCATCGACCTGCACGTACCACCAGCTTTGATTGGCATTACGGCCCAGCACCACCAGCGGCGTCCCACCGTTGACGATGGCCACACGCTTGAAGGCGACATCATCACCGCTGCGCACGTTAGCGCGGCTGGTGTTCACGATGGCGTAACCGGGGTAATTGTCGATGATGCTGTCGGGGTTATCCGGTTCGGGGATCGCTTCGCCAAAACTGACCGCAGGCGAGACATCAATCGCGAGTGCGTCGTCGCCTGTCGAACTACAATCTAACGTCAGCATTTGGTCTGGCAAAATCAGGCGGTCGCGGATGTCCGTGAAGGTGATCGAGAAGAGGCGTGCCGGGTCGTCGTCCAGGTCTGCCAGTGTGTTTGCGGGTTGTGCGTTTACGCGGATGGTGCAGGATGTCTGTGCCAGCGCCGCAGGGACGGCAAAGGCGAAGCAGAGCAGGCCGAGCAAACTCAGGCGAAGCAGATTCGTGGTGCGCAGCGGCTTCATATACAAATCCTTTCGGTTCAGTGTGATTGATCTTATGCGGTGGCTGCGTGTGCATTTTGCAGCACTGTAAATAATGCGTGACCCTATTGTACTGCGAGTTGGGCCTATTGCGCGAATTTCGCTGCTTATCAGCCCGTGTTAAGCTGTTGCGCCAATTGCGAGAGCGTTTCTTCCCAATCCAGATAATCCGCCACCCCACCGATAAATGTCAACGGGGCATCTGGGCTGACAGCCTGACAACGCGCATAAATTAGCTCGCCCGCACGGGTTACCTCGCTGGCTAGCGCTCGTACAGCGCTATTCGGGTTCGTCTGATGCTCGCTAAGCTGTTCGTAGATGTCAATGTAGGCTGGGCAGTTCACCGTGCTGGTAATCACATCGTTGGTGGCCAGCAGTGCATTCACGTCCTGCCGTAAGAAGCGATACGGGTCACCGAGGCCGATTGCCGGGGTGGGTGAAACCTGCGCTGCGACCATTGCTTCGGGGCCGATGAAACCGACTGTGAGCTGCTCTAGCAATAGCGGCTCTGCGTTGCTCGCTGGGCCTTCGATCCACAACGCAAGGCTACCACGCAACCAGCGATCATTAATCAATTCGCCACTCGTCCCACCGACCTCATACTGGAAGAAATCGCGGCGTCCGGTCACGCTGATGGGGGCGAAGGCATCGGTCAGTACGGAACCAGCGCGCAAGGTGGTCGTCTGTCCGTTTAGCACCTCGTCTATGCGCCAATCTGCGCGTTGTGGGTCTACGGTCAGGCGCATGTAGTTATCCGCGTCCTGCACCCGAAATAACGCGCCATAGCGGGCTGTATTGTTGCTTGGTATGGCATCCAGCGTCAGGCTGAAGCCATCGACTGCCCCCACGCGCAAGTAGCGGATTGGGTCGCTCGGTAGCGGCATCAGTGCAAGCTGTTCATCGAAAGCGGGTAAGGCCAGTGTGTTCAGCCCATCTAAATACGGATAAACGGGTTGGCGCTCGATGGGGTTGGCTGTGGGTGTGCGCTGGATGCTTTGTGCGATGTTGCTGGTGGCTTGTGTTGCGCTGTCTAGCGTCGGCGTGTGGTTATCTGCTGTATCTGTTGCGGATGATGCGCTGATGGCTGCGACACGGGTCGCTGTGCTGTCTGTGTCGGTGTTGCCAGCGACCAGCAAAGCCGCGACTGCGATCAACCCGAATATCACAAGTCCGGCGATAGCAAGCATCTGCGCTGATGTACGGCGCTGCAATGGCTGCGCCTGGTTCAGCAGGACGCTTGAGGCTGCCTGCTCACCGCTCAGGTGATTGATCTGGCTGAAGTTTTGCAGATCGGCCCCAACAGAGGGCTTGAGCACTTTATGAATGTCGTGGGCCAGCACCATGATGCCGTCGTAACGTGCGTCGGGATTTTTGGCCAGCGCCCACTGAAAAATATCGTTCAGCGCTTCCGGCAGATCATCGCGGTAATCCGTAATACGTGGGATGGGGGCCTCGCGGTGTTTGTGCAGGATGTCGGCTTCGGCGTCGTTGCCCTTTAAGCCTGGTTCAACGCTGTAAGGTCGGCGCAGCGTCAGCATCTCGAAGGCCATCACCGCGTAGGCATAAATATCCGTGCGTTGGTCGGCCAGCCCCTTTTCGGCTTGTTCCGGGGCCATATATGCCGCTGTACCTGCCCCTTGCATCTCGATTTGCGCAGCAGTTGTAATGCCCAGGTCACTCAGGAAGGCTTTGCCGTCTGCTTGTTGGATCAGCACATTGCTAGGTTTGATGTCACGGTGTACATAACCGTCGCGGTGGATGGCATCTAGCGCACGAGCGACCTGCACCAGCACGCGCACGGCCTCATCAAGCGGTATCAGGCGCTCCTGCTCCTTCATGCGCTTGATAATATCGGATAGCGAATAGCCCGCTACGAAATCCATCACGATATAGCTGTAAAGCTGCGTATTCACGAAGCGGTAGAAGCGCACGATGTTGGGGTGCGCCAGATCACGCATGTTGCTGGCTTCTTGCTGGAAGAATTTAATCAGGTAATCCTGATTGTGGTACTGCGAACGCAGGAATTTTACCGCGTAGGTGTGCGGGGTGCCGGCTTCGATGGCCTTATACACGCAGGCCATGCCGCCAGCCCCGATAAACTCGGTCAGTTTGTAGCGTCCGTCGATCAGGGCACCCACATAGTAATGCTCGCTACGGCAGTCCGGTTTTGCACTCATCCTGTGTTCCTACGATGGCGTCAAGGTTGCATTCACAGCATGAAGTATAGCAGCGATAGGCCGATTTGTTCAAAGTGCGCTGGGGTCTGTTTCACGATCTTAATACGTCGATTTAATTCAGGCGCAGGTGCAGCATATCGACCTCTTGAAAGCCCAACGCCGTCAGAAAAGCCTTTGCCTGATCGTTAGCATGGCGCTTATCCACCCACAGCGCCCGCAGGCCGAGTTGCCCGGCACGCCGCATGATCGCCTCCAGCAGTTCCGCACCGACGCCGCGCCGTTGGTAAGTCGGCAATACGGCCATCTGGTCGATCAGGCCAACGCTATCAGTCAAACGGCGCAGGATGCCCAGCGCAGCACAACCAATCAGCATCGGGGGCGATTGCGTGGTTTCTGCGACGTATAGCTCTACAGTGTCAGCCTCGACAACGCGCTGCATCAGAGCACGCCAGGCCTCGGCTTGCAGGTTGCGGTTGGTTGGGATGAGGGCCAGCAAACCCGCCAGTTCGTTCAGATCACGATGTTCAACGGGTCGGATGATAAATTCAGGCTTTGGGGCTGATCTAGCGTTGCTTTGCCCGCTCTGCTGACGGTCCAGCCATTCCGCGATCATCTCTCGGTGTGTGCGGAATGGCAGCAGGGGTAATTCGTCGGGCTGGAAGATACGCACGGCACTGGCATCGTCACCCGCACACAGGTCACCGCCCACAGGCCGCGCCCGATAAAAGATCATGATGCCGCTGACTGGCGGCCCCTCTGGAAAGGAGTTAATCGCGGCCAGCTCGATGATTTCGACCTTGAGGCCCGTTTCTTCTTCTGCTTCGCGGATGGCGGCCTCTTCTGAACTTTCGTCGGCTTCAACGAAGCCACTCGGCAGCGACCATAGCCCTTGATGCGGTGGGTGCCCGCGTTGGATGAGCACGACGCCGCCTTCAGCTTCAATCAGCAGGCCGACACCGGGCACTGGATTCACGAAATGCACGTAACCGCAGTTATCACAGGCCGCCCGCTCACGCCCGCCGACGTAACGCGCTGTCAACGTCTGGCTACAAACAGGACAATAGGTGGGGTTGGGTAGCATCTCAGTTGACGCCTGCTGTCAGACGTTCCAGCGTCAGCAATAGGCCAGCGACAATTTGCTCGGTGGTATAGCCGCGCTCAAGCTGCATCTGAATCGTGCGGACGTGCAACAAGACGTACAGCGTGTCGGCTAGATAGTGCACCTGTTCATGTTGGCCGCTTTGCTCTAGCAGGCTGTAAATCGTCTGTCGCCACCACGTATGCGCCGGGTGCGTCAGCATATCGCCCTGGCTTTGCTGGATAGCCGCTTCGCGCAACACTTCGAGGTTATCCACGACGTAGCTTACACCGTTGCAGAGGAACCAGCGCAGCTTGTTACATGAGGTGTCGTTGCTGTTCAGGTGCTTCAGCGTGCGATTCTGAAAGTCGCGCATCGCCTCATCAAGTAGTGCGTGGCATAGGGCCGCTTTGTCGCTAAAATGACGGTATAGTGTGCCCTTGCCGACGTTGGCCGCCTTCGCGACCTCCGACATCGTAACAGACTCGATGTTATTCTCACGGAAAAGGCGGTTTGCTGTTTCGAGCAAGCGCTGGCGGTTGCGGGCTGCGTCGGCGCGTATGGATTTGTTGTTGGGTGAGATTACATTTAGCTCGTCCATCATGCCTACATTATAGCATGGAAATGATGTGGGCGTGACGAGGGGCGCAACAGCAGTCAGGCCGATGTTGTCTGCCGTTGCAGGCCAGCCATGATCTCGTAAATGGTGCGTCGTGCGTCGTCCATATCCTTCGAGAAGTGGACATCCTGTACCGATTTGCTGTCGATTTTACCGGCTGCATCGAAAACCGTGCGCACCATCTTGTTGACGCCGACGATGACCACCGGACCCTTACCGTCATCGCCGAGCTTCATTAGCTTGCGGAAGTTGTTCAGCGCATCGCGGTTGAAGATAGAGCCGCCGGGGATGTGCAGGCCGTCGCGTACATCAATGATAGCACCAAAAACGCGCTCACGTTCCTGTGACATCTTCTTGATCGTGTTCAGCGCGGCATATAATTCATCCCACGTCCAGCGGCCATTGAATTCCGCTAGCATGACAGTCTGATCGTCATTGTCCCAGTAGAGGTCGATACTCATATGAACTCACCTGCTTCTCTTTTAAATTTGCAGCTTGGCCGTCGTTTTTATCTTTTTGCTTTAGTTTGGCACGCCGGGCAGCGCCACACAATAGCGTGGTCGTGCGTTTTTCACAACGGACGCAGCAAGCTGCCGACTACCGATTTTCACCGCCCACGTTTCCCTGTGGTATCACCTGTATTTGTGCTGTTTACCCGTGCCCAGACACCTAGATGCAAATGGAGACCGAGAAGGGGTTTGACACAGGCTTCGCAGCACGTTTGCAGAAGAAACACGCTTGCCTAAGTAATTACCTCGTTTAACCATTACTCTTAAAGTTTACTGAATTCTACGATAACACGAAAGTCTAATCAACGGTTCAGCTTGTGGTGAGCACGATGTAACGGTTCGCTGAAAACGGGATAAAGCCAGCCACCCAAAGGGGCATCCCTGAAAAATCAGGCGCAATTGCATAGAACGATGTTACATTTCTGTCACAAGTTGTCTAAATTTGTAGACAAGACTCCAACAAAACCGAATTTACATTTGACCCGCGAACGAGCGTTCCGTATACTTGTTTAAGAACAGGTATTCGCGAACAGTAAGGTCAGCGCCGGGGTGTCGTCTGACGAGCAAGCGTGAAGCCTGTGCAATTAGCCACGCAAATGCGTGAAGAGCAAGGCTTAAACGCAAAGGTGAAAGTAAAGGTAAACGATCTCAATGGCAACAAAAGGCAAGCTAAAACAGTTCAATCAGCTTTCCGAACGTCAGCGCAACATCCTACGCTTCATGGACCGCTATATGCAGCGTCAGGGCTACCCGCCGACGATTCGGGAAATCGGTGAGGCGACCAACATCAATTCGACATCGGTTGTGAACTACAACCTGAATAAGCTCGTTGATGCCGGTTACCTCGAACGTTCCGACCGTGTATCACGCGGGTTGCGTATTGTCGCGGATATTCCGGGCACAACGCGCAGCATCCGCAAACCCAGCCGCCCGATGATGGTGCCGCTTATTGGCCACATCGTCGCCAGCGAACCTGTCGAAGTGCCGGATGAAGCCGGACATTTTTACGACGAAGACGATATGATTGACGTGCCGCCCGTGCTGTTGGATGGCACGGATGTAGCAGACGCTTACGCGCTGACGGTGCGTGGTAACTCGATGGTGGATGCGATGATCCGCGAAGGCGATATTGTGATTATGCGCCCAGCCACCACTGCCGATAACGGCGATATGGTCGCTGTGTGGCTGCCTGAGAAGGGCCAGACGACCCTCAAGTATTTCTTCAACGAAGGCAAGAAGATTCGCTTGCAGCCCGCACACCCCACGATGGACCCCATTTTCATCGACCCGGCTAACTGCGAAATTCGTGGCAAAGTGCTTTCGGTGCTGCGCCGCCTCAGCTAGTGCTTCGGGCGCTTGAACGCTTTTCAGGGGTATGTGTTCTGATAATTGGCCGCATTTCACAACGGCTATGTAGGGACGCGGCTTGCCGCGTCCGCTGTGGAAAACGCACGGCCACGCTATTGTGTGGTGCTACCTCATCTATCGCTCAACCAGATTTGTGAGTAGCTGTACCCCCGACGGAACAAATCTCGAACATCGCGCTGAAACGCCGCAAGTGGCGTTCCTCCAAGACATCGCTTTTCCCCAGTATAGCAAGCTGATCCAGCTAACGACCATCTCCAATACCAGCGAAACAGCAGACAGGAGAGAAATTGACTCTCCTGCCACCAATACAGCTTCTGTGGAGGTGGTATGAACACATACACCCGTTCAAAGCAGCATATCGCTTCACAGCATAACACGGGTTTGTTCATCGGTGTTGTCGCGCTGGATTCTGATCCATTCACATCCGGTCATCCAGACCAATCCTATCAGCCCCAAAAAGCACTGCCAAACGGCTAAACGCATCCCGTCTCTCCTATCTCCATTCGTCTCATCACTAGCCCGTTTTAACACAGAGCATCGGCACGTCAAGTCACTCAGCAGATTTAGCAGATAGAGCAGAT
>DAOTTW010000174.1:0-3008 GCA_034437615.1 Anaerolineae bacterium
CAACTTAAGATCAATCTTGGGCAAATTGTGACTCAGAGCGATTGTCTGCAAATTTAGGCACACCTAAATGGCAATCCCTTGACGAATTTTTCTCACAACTCAAGTCGTGCCAAAACTTGACATTGTCGAAGTAATCTGGATGCCAGAAGCCCATAATCTCGATCAGGGCGCGACGTCCGTCTTGCTTGTGCGTTAGTGCGAAATCGGGGATCGTGACCGTGTCACCCAAGAGAATCACCTCATCTTCGCGGGTCAGCAGCCACCTACCACGCTGATCGCCAAACTTGGCATGGAACTCGGCGGCGAAATCGGCCTCCATGCGGCTGTCGAATTCACCACTGCGGCGAAAATGGGATGTCAGCGCTGCGGTATGATCCAGCCGATAGGTGAGTGTCTTGCCCATCTGTGGCGGTCTGATCTCAGCCCGCATTGACCATTGTTCGCACAACAGCAGCGCTGGCAGAAATCCGGCAAGCTGGCGTCCGTAGCGTGTGGTTGCTTGCACGAAGGGCGAAATCGGGCCATCCAGTTGTACGCGGTAGCCATCACGATGCGGCTTAGCCTCGAACATCAGCTTGAACAGCTTGAGGTAGCGCCAAAAATCCTTGAACGTATCGAAGATTTCGACGGTCAGTCCTGGTGACCAGTAGAGGGCTGCTCGCGCCAACTCCAGATTATAGCGTGTGATGAGCGCCTCTGGCGTCCAATCCACATCCCCTTGCAATAAAGCCGCACCGGGGCGATCCGCGTACAAAACCGTTTCAACCTGTTCGAGCGTGATGCTGAAATGCGTTGCAGCCGCTTGCAATTGGTCGCTGCGTGTGTCGGGATGAAACAAGTCGGGTTTGTCGAAGGCAGGGCCGCGTTGAAAGATGTGCGCACGTAATGCGATGGGATCAACCGGGTATTCAGGCGTTACCAGCGTCATGTCGTCCGTCAGCACCTTCGCCAGACCACGAATGACGATGTAATCCATGCGTTCGCTTTCGTAATCCGCCAACGCCTGCTGCCATGCGTCAACCGTGTGACCATTATGGTGCTGCATCAAAGCGGTCAATTCCGCTGCCGTTTGCAACGGCTGACCTTCAGGCCGCAACCAGTCGATGTGCAGCGCGTTGCCCTGCGGACGCAAACGCGGTTTGACCAGATCAGCCGTCAACATCTAGACCTGCTCCTGACGTGGACGCCTGCGTTGTGCCTTGCCCTCATCGACTGTGTTGCGCACGATGACTTCGATTAATAGCGCCTGCCGATTGCCCTGTTTGCGCAACACACGGCCTAAACGCTGGATGTATTCGCGGGCACTACCTGTACCACCCAGTACAATCGCGACCTTCGCTTCGGGCACATCCACGCCTTCATTCAGCACCTTCGACGTGACCAGTGCAGCATACGTACCATCCTGAAAGCCCTCTAAAATCTGTTTGCGTTCGGCAGCACGGGTCTCGTAGGTCAGTCCCGGAATCAGATAGCGGCGTGAAAGGTCGTAAACGACATCCGTGTATTCGGTGAAGATCAGCACGCTTTCATGGCTGTGTTCACGCAGCAGATTATCCAGCAAGGTGCGTTTATTGTGTGCCTGGGCCAACAGACGCTGAATGCGCTGACGGGCTAGAAATGCCCGCCGTGCCTCCTGATCGAAGGCGCTCAAGCGCATCAGTTCTTGTAGCCAGTGCGCGCCGTGCGACTGAATGAGTTTGCGTGAACGGAAGAACGTGGCGTAGATGCTGTAGTCTGCATCATATTGTTCGCGTTCGGCATCGGTCAGATCAACACGGATGCGCTCAGTGCGATACTGCGCGAGTCGCGTGCCAGCCAGTTCGGTGATGCGCTTCTGGTAGACAATCGGGCCGATGAGTGTCTCTACTGACCAGCGTCCGTTGGTTTGCTCGTAATCGTCGGGATAGGTCGCAGTCAATCCCAGGCGCAGTGTGGCAGGGGACATCAAAGCAGTCTCACCCCAGGCAGGCGCGGGCAGGTGATGCACTTCATCGTAGATCACCAGCTTGAACTGGTTGCCATGACCCGCAATCAAATCGCCTGCCGAATGGTAAGTCGTCACGGTGATGGGATGCAGCGTCTTCTCACCGCCATAGTAGACACCAATGGGCATCTGGAAGGCATTCGCCAGACGCGCATACCACTGATGCAGCAGATCAATCGTCGGCGCGACCACCAGTGTCGAACGCTGCACCTGGGCAATAGCATGAATCGCCACGAAGGTCTTGCCTGCGCCGGTCGGGAGCACAATGCTGCCGCGTCGCTCGGCTTGCGCCCATGCTTGCAACGCCGCAAGCTGGTAGTCATGGGCCTCACGCGGGTCATGTAGTGTCAGCTCAAGCCGTTGCCAGCGTGGCACCTGATCGCGGACATTGTTCTGTGTCAGCCAATCGCTTAGGGCAGAGTAGTGGTATGCTTCACAACGCCAGCGACCTTTCAGCCACTGGAAAACAGCCGGGACGTTTTCGGATCGCTTGACATCATACAGGACGAGTGTGCCGCCCTGAAAACTCAGTGTGCGTGCCATAGCGCGGATCGTTTCGCTTGCGTTTGTGGATTATAACACAGCCTACACTTTTAGGACGACTTCGTGAAAATCATAAGGGTGCATTTCACTTTAGAGGCGAAAGGGTAAAATAGTCAGATCACAAGAATAGCATAAGGTGTGTTGCGATGTCTGTCCCATCAGATAATCTGGAGAAACGCTTACAAGAGCGTGCCCATGAAGCCATTCAAAAATTGTTGGAGCAAAAAGCCGGACGCCGTGACCTGAGCATGGATGAGATGGAAGACTTGGTGGGTGAATTCGAAATAGAAGTTCGCCAATCCTTGATACAGGAAATGGTGGTAGACAGCCAGTAAAGCGCATCGGGATTGTGTGAAACATGCGGGGGTAAACTGCGCTACAAAGGCAAAAAGCGCAAGCAGGTTGTGACGTTGCGCGGAGAGGTGCAGGTTGAACGAGATTACTATCGCTGTGAGCGCTGTGGCAGCGGGTATTTTCCTCC
>DAOTTW010000175.1:0-8785 GCA_034437615.1 Anaerolineae bacterium
ATAAACGCCAGACGATAGCCGATGGTCGTGGGTTCAGCAGGTTGCACATGCGTAAAGCCCATGCAGACATGGTCTGCTTCTCGTTCGATTAACTCTCGCAGTCTGTGCAACAACGCTTGCAACTTGCTGACGATCAATCCGGTAGCATCGCGCAAACGCAAAGCATCCGCGTTGTCTTCGATGTCCATGCTGGTTGCGCCCAGATGGATGATGCCGCCACCGATCTTGCACTGATCGGCATAGGTACGTACCTCAGCCATCAGATCATGCTTGAGTTCAGCTTCGTAAGCGTGCGCTTGCTCAATGTCGATGTCATCCCGATGTACACGTAAATCGTCAACCTGCTCCTGCGTAACCAGGCCAGCCACCTGCTGAGCCTGTGCCAGCGCAATCCAGATGTCACGCCACAGCCGCCGCTGATACGCCAGCGACCAGATTTTACGCATCTCATCAGAGCCGTAGCGCCATGTAAACGGGCTGAGGTACGTCTCGTGCGTGAATTGTTCTGTCAAGGCCTATTCCGCCTCGTACCGTGCGAGTTCACGTGACAGGCTGCGGATTTTCGCCTGTGAGCGCATGTAAGCCATCAGCAAAATCAGTGCCATCATACCCAAAAACACGACACCTGTTGCCTCGCTGACCTTGACATCCACCGAACTGCTCTGCATACCCGGAGACAGCGCTTTGTTATCATGCGGTGCGGCGTTTGCATTCGCCTGTGACCCGTTATCGTGTATCGGGCTGGCTATTCTTGGTTGTGGGATCGTCTGATCGTCTAAATCATCCTGCGGGATAGGTTGCGGTTCTTGAAATTCTTCAGCCATTGTCTCCTACTTTTCTTTATCTCTCGCATCATGCGCTTGTCTTGTTGCATGTGTGCTCACTTAACTTTCATAGCGCCATTATCCCCTGTTAGCTGCCAGATTGCAAAATGTAAGTACGTTGATCGACAATCAAGGATGCACCTATTGTGACTACCGCCCAACCTGCCAGCACAGACATATCGACACATGTCTATGAGAAAAGCAGCGTCATCCGCACAACCATTGACGATATGCTTGCTTTTCACAATAACCCCGCTGCACTGGCTAAATTATCACCACCACCCATTTTTATGCAAATGCATGAGGACAATCGCACATCACTATCCGAAGGCGACCTCAAGTTCACGCTTTGGATGGGTCCGATTCCGATAAAGTGGCACGCACAACACGAACCCGGCCCGACACAACATTCCTTTGCGGATCGCCAAATCAGCGGCCCGATGGGTTACTGGCGACATGAGCACATCTTCACCGAAGTCGAAACCGGGGTCAAACTAACAGATCGGCTGACGATCGGCCATCGCAAAGGATTACAAGGGCTGCTCACGCGCTTGATGTTTGACGGCATCCCCCTACGCATCTTATTTTTCTATCGCCATCTGCGCACGCGCATGGCCCTGCAAAAGCGCCAATAGCACGCCACAAAGATAATCGTAATGACCTATTGGTTTACTGGTAGCAAGTGAAACGGACTTGTATCGGAATGTCTGACACGAAAAACGTTATCGTCATCGGCGCTGGCGTCGGTGGCTTGACCACAGGCGCACTCCTGGCGCAAGCTGGCTATAAAGTAACCGTCATGGAAGCGCAGACCTACCCCGGTGGCAGCGCCAGCACCTTTTATCATAAAGGTTATCGTTTTGAATCGGGCGCGACGGTTGCGGGCGGCTTCCAGCCCAACGGCCCGCACTACGTCGCTGGCCAGATGCTCGATATTGACTGGCCCGTGCATCAGCATGACCCAGCCTGGGTTGTGCATTTGCCCGATCATGAAATCGCCCTCACAACCGAAAACGAAGATGTCCTACGCGATTTTCCAGAGAGTGCACCTTTCTGGCAGCAACAAAGCCGCATCGCAGATTTGGCCTGGAAGATGAGCGCACAGGGCTTGCCCTGGCCACCCCGCCACATCGCGGAACTGCTGCAACTCGCGCAGGTCGGCGTGATGAACCTGCCCGCTGATCTACGGATGGTGCCTTTCGCGCTGACCAGCGTTCACAGTTGGCTCCAGCGTAAGCATTTAGCCAGCAATCCGGCTTTTGTACGCTTCATTGATGCGACCCTGATGATTGCGGCCCAGACCACATCCAGGCACGTTAACGGGCTGTATGGCGCGACTGCGCTCGATCTATCCCGTCAGGGCGTCTATCACGTCGAAGGTGGCATCGGTGGCATAGCCGAAACGCTGGTCGATAAAGTGCGTGAATTAGGCGGCGAAGTCCGCTATCGCACAGTTGTACAGAAGATCGCCGCTGAACATGGCCGAGTGATCGGTGTCTATGCGAAAAAAGGCCGTCGCACCGAAAAAACTGATTTCTACCCGGCGGATTTCGTCGTCGCCAACACAACACCCTGGTCACTCGATCAATTGCTAGACGACGACTCACCCACCAATCTGCGCCGCGAAGTCAAACGCCGACCTGATACACAGGGCGCTTTCGTGCTGCATCTCGGCGTCCGTGCGGATGCACTGCCACAGGGCATCGCAGACCATCACCAGATCGTGAAAACGCTTGACGGGCCGATGGGCGAAGGCGAAACGCTCTACATCAGCATGTCACCCTCATGGGACGCGCAACGCGCACCAGAAGGCCACCGCGCTGTAACCGTCAGCACACACACCAAAATTCAGCAATGGTGGGATTTGCTCAACGACGACGCAGAGCGCTATCAAGAGCGCAAGCAGGCGCTAGCTGAGCAGATCATAAACACGATTGACACCACGCTGCCCGGCTTCAAATCCAGCGTAGACCTCATGCTGCCTGGTTCGCCCGTCACCTACGAATTTTACACGCTGCGGCATAAGGGCATGGTCGGCGGCTTCCCGCAAACGTCGCTATTCAAGGCACGCGGCCCACGTACAGGCATCGCAAACCTGCGCCTCGTCGGTGATTCTGTGTTTCCCGGCCAATCGACAGCCGGGGTCACGCTTGGCGGCATCCGTGTTGCTCAGGATGTCATGCGTGCGCTGCCATTGCGCAAAACCAGCACGGTCTTTACATCCAATAACAAGCAAGCGAAAGGCACGCGGGCATGACCGCCCCCGTTATCCACTGGTTCCGCCGCGATTTACGTCTGCGCGATAACACCGCCCTGCATCATGCCGTTGATGATGGCCAGGTCATCCCGCTGTTCATCTTCGATCCGGCGATCTTATCCAGCAAGCGTATCGGCGCACCGCGCCTAAAATTCCTGCTGGATGCGCTGACAACACTGGATGCGTCGTTACAGCATTACGGGTCTCGTCTGCTGGTGCGATATGGCAAACCAGCACAGGTGCTGGCCGCGCTGCGCGAAGAAACACGTGCTAAGGCGCTCTATCTCAATCGAGATTACTCGCCATATGCCCGAAAGCGTGATAAAAGCATCGTGGCTGAAGCAGGCATGGATGTACACATCTACGACGATGCCGTGCTAATGCCACCCAACACCGTGCTTAAAGACGATGGCAAACCCTATGTCGTCTATACGCCCTACAAAAAGCGCTGGAATAAGCACGACAAGCCCAGCGTATCCGAACGGCATTTCCGGCGCGACTGGTTCTACGATCTGAGTAACCTGAAAAACGCTGGCGTGCCCACGCTGGAAAAGCTGGATCATAACGCGACGATTGCCATTCCAGAAGCCAGCGAAGACGCCGCCCTGAAGCGCTTGGATACGTTTATCAATGGCGACCTGACGCGCTACGAAGAGACCCGCAACTACCTGCCCATTCATCCCTATGATGGCAGCGATCCGGCGGGCACATCCTACCTATCACCCTATCTACGGCTCGGTTTGTTGTCGCCGCGTCAGGCATACTGGGCTGCCCGTGATGCCTATACGAAGCACGACGACGAATCCGCTAAAGAAAGCATCGCAAGCTGGGTCAGCGAATTGACATGGCGTGAATTCTACACGCAGATCATGTATCATTTTCCGCACGTTATGCAGCGTGATTTTGTCGATACTTACCTGTCAATGGCATGGGATGAGAACCCCTCAGGGTTGCGCCTGTGGCAACGCGGCGAGACAGGCTATCCAATCATCGACGCGCCCATGCGCCAGCTTAACACAATCGGTTGGATGCCAAACCGCGCCCGCATGATCGTATCCAGCTTCCTGACGAAAGACCTGCTCATACACTGGCTACCCGGCGACCACTACTTCATGCAGCATCTCATCGACGGCGACCCCGCATCCAATAACGGCGGCTGGCAATGGGCAGCAGGCACAGGCACAGACGCACAGCCTTACTTCCGCATCTTCAATCCCATCACGCAATCAAAAAAGTTCGCAACAGCCGATTATCTGCGGCACTGGCTACCAGAACTAGATAATGTGCCTGACAAGCACATCCACGCGCCCTGGGAAGCCCCAAATCCGCCAGCAGATTACCCTGAGCCTGTCGTAGACCACAAGGTAGCCCGACAGCGTACACTTGCGGCCTTTAAAGCCGCACGCGAATAAATTTCCAGGTATCAACGCAACCAAAAACAGGAGCAACGACACAAACTATGAATATGAGCAAGCAGCTACTCAAACTAAGCGCGGTCATGGCAATCAGCCTACTAAACACCCTCACCATCAGCGCACAGCAAAACACGCTTGCGCAACCCGCAGACCTGGCCGACCCCAACGGCGCATTCGTAGAGCTTGACGGCGTGCGTATCTACTACATCACCGAAGGCGACCCGCAAAACCCGCCTGTCGTGCTGATACATGGGCTAAACGGTTCCACCGTCAATTGGCGTAGCACAGTTCCAGCGCTGGCAGACGCGGGCTTTTACACTATCGCGGTGGATTTACCGCCGTTTGGCCTATCGGACAAAGACACCAGCCTGAATTACACACACAAGCAGATGGCAGCCTGGGTCATCGGCTTAATGGACGAACTCGGCATCGAGTCAGCCAGTGTCATCGGGCACAGCATGGGTGGCCTCGTCACGACATATGTAGCAACTGACTATCCGCAACGTGTCGATAAGCTCGGCTTTGTCAGTGGTGGGCTGTTCAGCCTGATCGAAGACGCAGGTTTTGACCTCAGCGGCGCGAATCCACTCAGCGAAGCGTTGGCAAACGTCGATCCAGATTCGCCGCTCATCAACGCCATCTTACGCCGTTTGCTGAACCGTAATTTCGCCGAGTCATCGCTACGTGCAGCCGTCTACGATGAATCCATCATCACACCAGAGCTAATCGACGCCAACGCCCGCCCCGTTCAAGTCGAAGGCGCAACAGCGGGCTTCTTAGCCTTTGCTCGCACAGAGCAATCAGAGGCACCGACAATCGAGGAATTGGCACAGGTTGCAGCAGATATGCCTACGTTTGTCGCCTGGGGAGCACAAGATCAGGTTGTTCCAGTGCGTTTGGGGCAATTAATGCGGGACAACCTGCCCGATGTGACTTATGTCACTTATGAGCGGGTCGGCCATTTGCCGATGGACGAAGTGCCGGATATGTTCAACGCCGATTTGATCGCTTTCCTACGCTCAGATTAAGCCCCAGTTTGACCTGTGAAAACGCGCTGTAAGGGCGCAATGCATTGCGCCCTAAATGCAGCACTACGTCCGCTTGAACATTAGCCGCGCTTATTGTGAAAGTGGGTCTGTTCTTCGTCGTCTTTCGGCAACGCCAACCCATGCACAATATCAAAAACTAGCAAGAACGCCCCCTGTATCATTACGCCGACGCCATTGCCGCTCTGTGACCCATCACCCTTATCACGCCCAGCCCAGGCACGCCCACCCAGGATATACAGCACATCCAGACCAGCGTTGAACCACAGGGCACGGCCTAAGCTGCGGCGTTCTTTGTCGCGTACCTCACGCACAGCGGGGTTATCGTAGGACGTGTTACGCTGATTCGCTGCGGATTGACCGAATACCGCGATCATCAGGTTCACGAAGCCCCACCCGACGAACTGGCCGCCGACGCCACGCCAGAATTTATTGCCAAAGCGCATCAACAAACCCGTTACGATGCTAAACAGCGCCCAGACCGTCAGGCGGCGCGACACACGCTCTTGAAATTGCCAGATGTTCACTAAACATGCTCCTTTGTACGAAAGTTATATCGCTTCACCAATTTGTCGATCGAAACTTGCTTTTCGTTCGTTGCGCAGTTTCATTCGCTGGATCAGAGGCCGCAATAAGGCGATACGTTCCAGAAAATAGGCCCTCGGTTGGCTTTCTTCCGCCAGCACCAATGTGATACCAAACACGCACAGCACATTCGTCAGCAGGAAAAAAACGAATTCCTCGATTGGCAACACGCCACCAAGATAGACGTTCAGCGATTGGGCCGGGTCTATCGTCCACGTACCAGATGAGATGGCGATAGCGTCCGCAGCGCTCAGGTACAGCGTAGAGACCACAATCGTTAGCGCCACAGGTAAGCGATGCCGCCACAAAATATCCGCACCGAACGCCGTTTGAATCATGACAGGGATCAGCGCCCACGATAATTCCAGCGCCAAATATGTCCCCGGCTTGAATTGCTCGTCTATGAACGTCAGCACCAGCAAAACCACCGAAGCCAACCAGACCGCGCCGACAGCCAGCGTAAACCACAGGCGCAACTTTGGCTGGTCCGCACGCATGGGCTTCGCCGGGATGTAGCGCATCAAAGTCAGCAGCAGTAGGCCAGACATGATCGGCTGCACCACGAAAAACGTATACTCTTCAATCGGCACATAGCCAAAGATAATCCCACTGACGAGGTTGATGTCATACCACCAGACGCTTGTCGCCACCAGGTAATTATCCCAGGGCGTCGTATACACAAACGCCACGACGCAAATCGCAATCAACACCGTCCAGGGACGCCAGGCCAACAGCGCAGACGGTAACCACTTCTGACGCCCATAATCATAAATCGTCAGCACACTAAGCAGCGCAATCGGGATACCAAGAAACAGCCCTAGAAAACCAAAATACGTCATGGAATCCGCTTAATCCTTCTGCAAAGCCCGGAAAATCGCGTCAAAATCGGTGGGTTGAGGTGCATCGTTGCTGATGATGTCCAGCGTTTTGCCATAGGCGTGCGTGTTGTTCAAAGCTCGCAAACAGACAAGCGCCACATCCTCACGCGGAATGCGCCCAGAAATCGTATCACCCTGCCCGAACTCGATGCCCTTGCCGCCGTCGTCATCCGTCAGGCCGCCGGGCCGCACAACCGTATACGTCAAGCCACTCGCACGCAGATGATCCTCGCCCTTGAGCTTCCATTCCAGCACACGGCCATACTTATTAATCGGGTGGTCCGGTTGCGTCACGCCGATAGACGACACCAGCACCACATGCTGCACATCAGCGGCTTTCGCTGCATCGACCAGGTTCTTCACGCCGCCATAGTCGATGTCCTCTGGTGTTTCTTTGCCCATCACAGCGTTGCTGCCAATCGTGCAGATAAATAGCTCAACACCATCGAAGGCCACAGGCAACGTCGCGGGCACCGTCGCATCGGCTGTAATCAGATCGACATACGCACCCAACACCGTCCGACCTTTCGCCACGTCTCGCGTCATCACACGGACAGGCCGCCCGTCATTTTGCAAGCGTTTCACAATCTGGCGACCTGTGCCGCCCGTGCCGCCTGCAACCAAAATCGTTTTATCCGACATCTGCTATAAGCTCCCTTCTGCTTCTAAGCCGTCGATTAATCTGCGGATCGTCAACGCGCTTTGATGCAACCTCTCCTGCTCATCATCGCTCAGTCGCAGCGGGTGATGCTCACCGATGACACCGCGCCCACCCAGCAGATGCGGCATAGCCACCGTTACATTGTCCACACCCGCAATCGACGGCTCCGGCGTGCAAATCGACAAAATCGAGCGCTGGTTCAGCGCAATCACATTAGTGATGTAGGCCAATGCGCTGCCAATGCCGTAGTAAGTTGCGCCCTTACCCTCGATAATGCGATAGGCCGCATTGCGCACCCCGTTATCAATCTCGTTCTTGATGCCATCGTTCATGGGGATGTCGCGCAATTTGCAGAATTCATCGAGCGCCACGCCGCCAATCGTCACCGCCGACCACGCCAGCACTTCGCTATCGCCGTGTTCACCGACGACGTAACCATGCACATGCCGCGAATCTACGCCGATATGAAGCGCTAGCAACGAACGAAAACGCGCTGTATCCAACGTCGTGCCAGACCCCAACACGCGGTCATTTTCAACGTCCGCCTCAGCAGCGTAGTGTGCTGCAACATGCGTCATCACATCAACAGGGTTGGTCGCCACGACGATCACCGTGTTCGGTGCCGCCTGTAACACAGCAGGAATAACCTGCTTGAAAACTGCCGCATTGCGCCCTAGTAGTTGCAAGCGCGTCTCACCCGGCTTTTGACCGACACCTGCCGCAATGATGACCACACTACAACCTTCGAGCGCGTCATAGTCGCCCGCGACAATCCGCAACGGGTTCGCAAAAGGCACAGCATGATATAAATCGTCTGCTTCTGCCTGTGCACGCTTCATGTCCAGGTCCACCAGCACCACTTCGCGCCCAACGCCACGCATAATCATGGAATATGCAGCCGTCGCGCCAACCATACCGCTGCCGACGATACCTATTCTCATATGTCGCCGTCCCCCCCAGCTAACTTGCTGACATTGCATTGCTTGATAATTAGCCCACAGCCGCCTTACGTGACGCAAACCAAATTTGCGGCATCCGTCGCAGCTTACCCCACATGCGTAGGTGAGCGCGTCGGCTGAAAACGTCGTAGTCGCTGGCTTCGATGTCCACCAGGATCGC
>DAOTTW010000176.1:0-5596 GCA_034437615.1 Anaerolineae bacterium
CGGACACCCCATTGGGTGTCCCTACGGTTCACAATATGTTATGTAGGGACGCGCAACGGCGCGTCCACTGAAATACCTATCCCTGAAAAGTCATGGCCATCCCGCGCCCTAAATCAGTCGCGCTTCAGGCGTGGGTCCAGCGCATCCCGCAGGCCATCCCCCAGCAGGCTGAAGCCGAACACCACCAGCATCGTCGCCAGACCAGGATAAAGCACAATATGCGGCGCAGAGAAGATATACGTGCGGCCCTTTTGCAGCATGTTGCCCCACTCTGGCACGTCGGGCGGTGCACCCAAACCCAGGAAGCCCAGCGCTGCCGCCGCCTGTATCGCCACCGCCATTTGCAGCGTAGATTGCACGATGACGGGTGCCAGCACGTTCGGCAACACATGCTGCCAGATGATATGCAAATCCTTCGCACCCAGCGCCCGCGCCGAGACGATAAACAGGTTCTCGCGGATGCTGATGCAAGAGCTACGCACTAGCCGGGTGTAAATCGGTATCGACAACACCCCAATCGCGATCATAGCGTTTTCCAGGCTTGGCCCCAGGAAGGCCACCATCATGATTGCCAGCAGGATGCTCGGAAACGCCAGCATAACGTCAATCAAGCCCGTCACAATCAGATCAAGCGTGCCGCTGAAGTAACCAGCCACAATGCCCAAAGGCACGCCCACCAATAAGCCAATGCCGACGGACATCACACCAAGCAGCAGCGAAATGCGTGCCCCGAATAGCAAGCGCGACAGCATATCGCGCCCTAACTCGTCGTTGCCCAGTACATGCTCGGCGCTCGGACCCTGACGCGCCTTCATGAAATTCGCTTGATCGTAATCATACGGCGAAATCCACTCCGCAGTGATGCCCGCAAGGATAAACGACAGCACGATAAACAGGCCAATCATGGCCATTGGGCTGCGTATAATCCGGCGAATCGTACTTGGTAGCTTGAAGCGGCCATCGCGCTTGTTCTTCAGTTTGACAGGCTCGGCGGGTTTCACAGGTTCGATTGTTTTCACAGGTGCGCTCATCGTCCAGGCTCGCTAGCGTTTGTACTGAATGCGTGGGTCCAGGTAGGCGTACAGGATGTCAACCAGTAAATTGGTGAGGACAAAGCCGACGGCGATAACTAGCACCGTGCCCTGAATGACCGGATAATCACGATAGCCAATGGCATCCACCAGCAAGCGGCCAATCCCCGGCCAGCTAAACACCGTCTCCGTCAGCACAGCACCGCCTAGCAGCGTACCAAACTGCAAGCCGATAATGGTCACAATCGGCAGCAAGGCATTGCGTAGCGCGTGAAAATAAATAACCGTGCGTTCGTTCTGGCCTTTGGCGCGTGCCGTGCGGATGTAATCCTGCCCTAGCACCTCCAGCATACAGGCGCGTGTCATTCTGGCCTGTAACGCCATCGAATTAGCCGCCAGCGCCGTAACGGGCATGACGAGGTGCTGCCAGGTGCCGCTACCTGTCGGCGGCAAGACGGGACCGCCCAGGTTAAACCACTGCGGGATGAGCACCGCAAATAAGATCATCAGCATCAGGCCCAGCCAGAAAATCGGCATGGAGATGCCAAGCAACGCTACGATCATGCTGCCGATGTCAAAGGCCGAATTCGGGCGCGTGGCGGCGGCAATGCCTAGCGGAATACCAATCAGACCCGCGACCAGCAGGCTTGTAAAGGTCAGCAGCAGGGTACGCGGCAGCCGCACAGCGATTTCTTCGGTGACGGGCAGACTGCTACGGATAGAATTGCCCATATCGCCCTGAAGCACGTTGCCAATATAAAGGGTGTATTGCACAAGCAAGGGCTGATCTAGCCCCAGGTCTTGGCGTACTTTTTCGATCAGTTCGGGGGTCGCCAATTCGCCGGCCAGCGCAATCGCCGGGTCACCGGGTACGAGGCGCAGGCTTAAAAAAACTATAAATGAAACCCCGATCATGGTCGGGATGGCCATTAGCAGGCGACGAACGATGTATTGAGTCATGGGCGGCTACTCTAAGCTCAACTACAGTACGCAATTGCAGAAATCAACGCCACAAAGATCATCTAGGCCGTAGGGACACGGACACCCGATGGGGTGTCCCAGGCAGTGCAGACCGCCCCGGACGCCAAGAATGGCGTCCCTACGGTCCAAAACGGCTGTGTAGGGACGCGGCTTGCTGCGTCCGCCACACAGGAACAACCAAAAACCAAATACCTACCCCTGAAGAGGGGGATTGAGGGGGTGAGGGCCAATTCGCGGGCAAAATATGCCTGCCTGAGCAGTTACGCCGCCGCCGATTTTCACCCTTAGTAGCGCTTGCGCTCATCGTACTGGTATTCATTCTCGACTGCGATGAAATTCAGGATGAGGGCGGCAATAGCCCCCGGCACCCAACCTGCCAGCGTCAGCGCGAGTACAATCAAGACGGTGCCACAACCGCGATCTAAAACGGCCAATGGCGGGAAAACGATACAGAGGATTGCACGAAAGCAGCCCATGTAGCGATGCCTTTCTGTAGACTTATCGGATTTGCTGTTATCTGAAGGCTTATACGTCTATCGGGCTGCAATGGTTGCGGTTGCAATCAATGGTCGTCTGTATCTGTATCCGGCTCTGTATCTGTATCCGGCTCTGTATCTGTATCTGTATTGGTGTTGGTAGCACGCTTGGCCTTGCGCTTCTGGGCCAGCCGTTGCTTTGCAGAGAGCCGCTTGGGTTTTGCTGCTGTAACGCCAGTGCTATCACTGCCGATGCTGGGTTCGCTCGCGGCTTGTCGCTGCGTCCGCTGCGCTTGCTGCTGCGTGACCTGGCTTTGGGCGGCCTGCTGTTGGGCTTGTAGGTTGCGTTCGGCCTGCTGCTGCGCCGCCGCCTCTGCTTGATCCCGTGCGGCTTGTTGCTCGGTGACCTGCTGTTGCTTGGCCTGCGCGGTATTCGCATCTTGTGGCGGATTGCTGCCAGTCGCTTTGCTCATCGGCGCGTCTGTGACCTCTAATGCTGGCTGTTGCGGTTGTGGATTGGGTGTTGCGTCCGGGTCGGGCATCTGCCCCTTGCGATTGTAGACGATACGCCGCAATTCTCGCGACATGCGAAAGCGTGCCAGATAGAAGAAAACACCGCCCTTTGTGCGCCGCCGCTTGCCATCGGTGGTCATGATGCCGCCATTGGCCTCGATCTCTTCGGTTTCTTTCAGCAGCGCCTCTACGAAGTTCGTGCCGCACAGCATAATGATGGCTTCGATCTGCCGCAGCGGGATTTTTTCGCTTTCCTGTAATTCAGAGACGATTTTATCGTATACTTTGCGCTGCTTGTTGCTGAGTTTATCGCGGTCGCCTAAATCCGGGGGTGTAACGGCCAGATAGCGATCTTTCAGACGATACCCATTCAGGCGGTTACGGGCTTTCGTTGCGGATTTTTCGTTGTTCATCTCCACCAGGGCATATTGCATACCGTGCTTGGGGTGTCGCGTCCATTCCACGTGCTCCACGTCCCCCACTGCGGAGAATACGCCGCGCAAATCATCCTCGTTGACATCTTCTGGTAGGTTGGCTGCAAAAATAGTTTTCTTCATGACTCGTGTAATCCATTCGTATCACTGAAAGATGTTCGATCAGGGTGGCAAAACATTCAGGGTGGCAAAACATTATAACGCAGAGGTGCGCGTGGCGTTGAGGACGATTTAGGCTATCCCGAATGTTTTTTAGCTGGAGAAGCCCTAGCAAGAGTTAACGCAGTTCACAGGGCCAATACCTGCATCATGGCCGCGTGCAGGTGGCCATTGCTGGCCAGGTAGCGCCCATCTGGGCTGTGTTGTGGTGTCGTGCCCCCTGTGTAATCCGTCACCTTGCCGCCTGCTTCTTGGACCAAGAGCATCCCCGCCAGCGCATCCCAGGGGTTCAGCGTGCGCTCCCAGTAGCCATCGAAGCGCCCCGCCGCCACGTAACATAAATCCAGCGCTGCGCTGCCAAAACGCCGGATGCCGCGTGTGCGCAAGGTGAAATTGCCCCATTGACGCAGGTTGTTATCGGGGGTTGTGGCTTTGTCATAGCCAAAGCCACTGGCGACAATCGCTTGCTTGAGGTCAGCGGTGCTAGAAACGCGGATGCGCAGGCCGTTCAGGTGTGCGCCACCAGCGCGATAGGCCGTGAACATCTCATCACGCGATGGGTCGTACACCACACCCAAGATCGGCTCGCGGTGTGCATCGGTCAGGGCGAGACTGATGCAATAGTGGGGCACACCGGATGCAAAGTTGCTGGTGCCGTCGATGGGGTCGATATACCAGAAGTAAGCGGCAGTGGCCGCGTCTGCGCCCGTCCCACCGCCTTCCTCCCCGATGATGTGATGATCGGGGTAGCGCCGAGTCAGTTCTTTGATGAGCAACTCCTCGGTGGCTTTATCGGCAGCCGTGACAATATCCACGTCACTGGATTTCGTAGCTTGCTGGATGGGCTGTTCGGCGTATTGTAAGAGCGTGTGCCCGGCGTCCAGGGCGATATGCATGACGGCTTTCTGAATTTCCTGTAGCTGTGTTTCTGTCATCGGTTGCATGGTGGCTTGCCTCGCTCATCTATTACCCGTTCAGAATCTGTCATATCTCCGGCGAATCTATCACAATTATCGGTCATTGGGCGGTGGGTCTTGTAACGCTGGCGCTGTTGCGGTTGGTTCAAGAGCTGCATCATCATTCAGGGCCGAACTAATGCGCTCCGTAAAGATGCGCACGACCCAGCCCTCCAGCCCGTTTTCCAGGCGCACACGGAACCAGGGCGCTTGCAGGTCCAGCACTGTGAACGTGGTGCCCTGGCCAACCGTTTGAATAGCGACGCTGTTGGGGTTCGGTGCGGCACGTAGTTCGGTTGTGGTCGTTACGACGTAGCGATCCCCAAGCGGTACCGGACGCACAGCCGATGCGAGCACCCAGCCCCGGCAGCCGTTGTCGAGTTCGACGGCGTTAAAGAGGTCGTTGCCCTGCGAATTGTAGACGTTGATGGGCACACCGTTAGCAAGCGTGACGATTATCTCGGATTCAACGGAGGTATTTGTGTAGACGCTGGTTTGTGCATTCGTCAGGGCGTTGTAGCGGTTGAACTGTGGCAGGTTGCAAGCGCTAAAGCCCTCATCCAGCACCAGCACGGGTTCCGGCAGCCACCCTGTTTCGCCGCTCACGAGCGCCACCAATTGCCAGCCGGCGCGGTCCGCCGCTGCGATGTCACTATCCAGCACTGTAAACCCTGTGCGGGGATAGACCCGTCGCACGATGCTAGCGTTGGGGTCTGGTTGAGCACGTAGCGGCACACTTTCCAGCACCGTGCCGTCGAAGGTGCCCGGTGGGTTGTCGTTCAGGCGCAGCGGTGTGGGTGTCAGCGTAGCGGTTGCGGTTGGTGTGGCTGTTGGCGTGTGAGTTGGTGTGTGTGTCGGCGTATGTGTCGGTGTGTGTGTGGCTGTGGGTGTAGCTGTTGCAGTGTGTGTGGCTGTGGGTGTAGCTGTTGCAGTGTGTGTGGGCGTCGAGGTCGTTAGCTGTGTTGCCGTGACGAAGATGGCGTTGGGCTGTGCGGTTTGTGCAGGTGTCGTGCTGGCTGTGGGCGTGTGCGTCGGATTCGCTGTAT
>DAOTTW010000177.1:0-8567 GCA_034437615.1 Anaerolineae bacterium
CGCTCGACGGCATCGGCCAGGATGCGCACCGCTTCATCAGAGAGGCCGTTGCGCAGGTATTGCTCGGCAATCGCGCCCGCTGTCAGTTGCAGTTTTTCCAGTTGCACGCCGCGCACATCCGCATACAGCTTGCGCAAGCGCGTAATCACGTTTTTGTTATTGGGCTGCTGATCGTAAGCGCGTTCAAGGTGCCAGATAGCCGCTTCGTGGCGCTCTAAGCGCTCATAGGCGCTGCTAAGCTGATAATGGGCGTTGAAATCCGTCGGGTAGGCCCCCAGCAAGCGCCGATACACCTCTGCGGCCTCATCCCAGCGTGATTGCAACATCAGCACGCGCCCCAACGCCCGATACACCGCCCCGTTTTTGGGGTGGTGCTCTAAGATGTGGCGGCTGTGCGCAATCGCTTCGTCTAGTTCGCGCTCTTCGATGAGATCATCTATTTTTTCGAGGTATCTACTTAGGCTGATTTCGACCATCAAGCACCTGTAAATCTGGCACGGGCTATGCACGTTCATTTATCTGCTAAGTCAGGCCGATTATAACATAAGTGCCGCAGATGAACCTGTCATATCTATAGGGCAAAGGGGCTAGCCCTATCTTACACCTCCCCTACCCAAGCCCGTAGCGCTGGCTTACAATCACGCCAGCACCCGACCATACCCGTATACTGCTACAAGCCTAATGCGAAAAGCCAACCCGGAGGCGCTACGCTGGCGTATGCTGCTGGCCAGCGCTACCTTGCTGCTGATCTACTTCAGCCGCGTGCGTCTGCTGAACACATTAGAATTTAACCCCGATGAAGTCTGGAATGCCTGGTCCACTGTGGGCAGCCTGGGCGACGTGCTGGCGCGTGTGCCTTACGATTGGCCACCCCTGCATTTTGTGCTCATCTGGCTGTGGCAGGGCCTCGTCGGGGATCACCCGCTTGTGCTGCGGATGCTCTCGGTGCTGACCTACATGCTGGCGCTAGCGTTTACCTATCGTGCTGCTTATAAGCTCAGTGGGCGTTCGCTTGTGGCGTGGGGGGCGCTGCTGGCCTTTGCCGGGTTGGGCTATAGCGTGTTTCTGAGCGTGTATTTTCGCGCCTATGTGCTGATGCTGCTGTGGTTGCCGCTGCTGCTGTGGCTGGCCTTGCGCTACTTGGAGCGGGCGACCCTGTGGCGGGCGTTGCCTGTGGCGCTGGTTATGGCGGCGATGTTCTACACCAACCTGACGGCGGTGGTGGCGTTCGGCGTGGTCGGCATCGTGACGCTGATCGTGCACACGCGCCGCATCTGGCGCTGGTGGCTGCCCGGTCTGATCGCGTTTGGGCTGGCCATCCCTGAAATTTTGAGCAAAGCGGCATTACTGGGGCGGCGCACGACCTACAACGATGCGCTGTTGCCGCTGCCCGCTGCCCTGGTGCAAATCTACAGCGATTATATGGGCACGGCCCTCATCCCCTGGCTGCTGGCGCTGGTCGTGGCGATTGGCCTGATCCTGCTACGTGAACGCCCGTCAAAGCGCAACACGTCAGCGCTGCTGATCTGGGTGTTGCTGCTGCCCTGCGCCATGTACGTGCTTGACCCGTTACTGGCGTTTTTCTCTGCGCAGTATTCGTGGTGGGGGCTGACGGGCATCGCGCTGCTGATCGGCGTAGGCTTTGCCTATTTGCCGCGCCTGGGACGTGTCGTAGCGGGTGGGCTGGCGCTTGGGGCCATGTTCCTGCCGCTTGAGGTCGAAAATGCCTTCGGTTCACCACCGTTTGAAGCCACTTTTCGCAATTTATCCGGCTATGTGCAGGCGGGTGATATTTTCGTGCTGGACCCGTTATGTAATTGCGGCCAGCCAATCGAATGGGATTATTACCAGCGTGTGTATCTGCCGCAACGCCTCTACATCACAGACGACGCAGCACGCAGCGCAGCAGCGCGGCGCGTCTGGTATGTGCAGAACACCAGCCGCTACGACGAGGCGCTCGCACAAACAGTTACAAGTAGCCGCCTGGCAGGTAATTTCGTCGGACCCTGGGATTTTTTCTTCCGGGTATACGAAGCGCCACCCGATGCAGTTGGCAGCACTTACGCGAACGGTTTGCGCTTTCATGGCGTGGATGTGCTGGACGCAAGGCGCGAACATGACTTAAGGCCGATTGTACGGCGTGAGGGCGATACGCTACGCTTGCGCCTGTGGTGGTCGCTGGCTGAGGATGCCGATATAGGGCGTGATTACAGTGTGGCCACACATCTGCTGGATAGCGCAGGCGCGGTTGTGGCGCAGTTCGATGGTTTGCCGCAAACCGTGAATTTACACCCGCTGGATGATGCGCCGACGCCGCAGGAAACAAGCGGATGGCAAGCAGGCCGCCTCTACATCGAAGAACGCACGTTGGCATTGCCGAACCCGCTGCCACAGGGTGATTACACGCTAGCGCTGATCGTCTATCAGTGGTGGGATGGCCAGCGCATCGCCTCTGATGCGACCACAGCAAACGACACCTTACCGTTAGCGACAGTGCATATTATGTCATGGTAGCTCACATCACAGCAGACAACACAGGCGAACATTACCCGGTCGTGATTATCGGCGCGGGGCTGGCGGGGCTTTCCGCCGGCGCACATCTGGCAGGGCGCGGCATCGCACCCTTAATCCTGGAATCCGATTGGCTGTGGCCCGGTGGGCGGCTAGCTGGCGGCGACCCGGATACATTCGCGTATGCTGGTCGCGAGTGGTCGTTCAAGCCCGATCACGGCGTTCATGCGGTGTGGGGCGGCTACGAGAATCTGCGCGCCCTGCTGGAGCGCTTCACTGAAACGCGCTTGCAGCCCTCAGCAGGCGAAGAATGGATTAACCGTTGGGGGCGCGAAGTCCGCATGATTGAAGCGGGTAATGCCGTGCGTTCGCGCTGGATTCCGGCACCGTTTCACTATCTGCAATTGCTGCTGCACCCGCAAATCTGGGCCAACATCACGCCGCTGGATTTTCTCTCGTTGCCGGGGGTGCTGGTCAGCCTGCTACTAACAGTCGGCGTGGACCCCATCGCAGAGAAACGCGCCTGGGATGGCCTGACGCTGAAGGAGTATTTTCGTGGCTGGACGCCCAACCTACGCGCTACCTTCACCGGATTAGCCACAAACCTGCTGGCTGCTGATAAAGACGACATCAGCCTGACCGCGTTTATCGCTGCGTTGCGCTTTTATACGATGCTGCGCCGTGATGCCTGGCAGATGAGCTACTTCCCGCACGATTCGCACACCAGCCTGATTCAGCCGCTACGTTGTGCAATTGAGAACATTAAAAACGCAAATGCAAATGTAAAAAGTACAGGTGAAAATGCAGGGGGGCGCATTTGGGGCGGCGCGACTGCTAAAATCCTGGCCCAAACGCCGACAGGCTGGCAAATCACGCTGGAAGACGCGCAGTTCGGCGGCTATCGCACGGTAACGGCTGAGCATGTGATCCTGGCGACAAATGCCCCCGGCGCAAAGCGCTTGCTGACCAACAGCCCGGACACACGCCCACAGGCCGACAGGCTGATCTTTCCTGATGGCCTGCGCAACGCAGTCGTGCGCCTGTGGTTCGCAACGCAACCACGCGAGGGCACACCTGGCGGCATGTTGACGGGCGATTTCGTGCCGGATAACTTCTTCTGGTTGCATCGCTTGTATCCTGATTTTGATGCTTGGTCAGAGGCCGGCTACAGTGCTATCGAGTTGCATTTCTATGGCGCGGATAAACTGCTCGATCAACCGGACCGTAATTTACTGGTGACAGCCGTCACCGAAGCACAACAGGCTTTTCCGGCGTTGCGTGGGCATTTTGTGCATGGCGTCGTGCGCCGCAATAGCAAGCTGCACACGCGCTGGCGCGTCCCTACCGATGAGAGCCTGCACGTGGTCACTCCCTGGGATAAGCTGTATGCCTGCGGGGATTGGGTCGGGCATGAAACGCCGTCCTTCTGGATGGAGCGTGCCACCACCACAGGCATTGCCGCCGCGAATCATGTGCTGCACGCCTATGGCTGTGAGCCGTATCCGCTGCTGCTACCACCCAGGCCGGAAATCACGGCGCGGGTGTTATCCGGGCTGCTGCGGGGCGGTCGTGCCCTGCTGCGCCCCCTGACAAACGTCGCACGCCGCAAAACAACCCCAACAGCAACATCATGAATGTTTCGATCTTTCTATCGGCCCAGGCGCTATGCAGGTTCGGTGGCCGGCTCTGGTTCGTTGACCGTTGCCTGCTGTGAGTGGATGCCCGTAGCGCCATCAGGACGTGTGCCGCTGCGCTCCGTGATCTGCGACTCACCGTTGTCGTCCGTGCAGCGCACCGCAAAGGTATGGTTGCCCTCAGTGAAGGCCCAATCATAGCGCCAGATCACCCACGTGCGGTCCGACATAGCCGAGCGAACATCGGCTTCGATCCACTCGCCCTCGTCAATGCTGACCTCAACCTTGCTGATGCCACGATCACCCGCCCAGGCGATGCCACCAATCGGCACCATCCAATCACCATCCTGCTGATACACCGCATCGGTGGCCACTGTGTCGATCACCGAGGTCATCTTGACGAACGCCGTTGCGCTCCAGCCACGCCGCACCCAGTAGCCATCGCCTGCTGCATCCACCACTTCAATGTTGTTGATCCACTTCGGCTGCTTCATGCCGTAGCGGTTCGGGATATGAATCCGCAGCGGGAAGCCGTTACGCTCCGGCAGCGGCGCATCATCCCAGGCATAGCACAGCATAATGCGTTCGTCGTTGCGGATGTCCTCTAGCGGCACATATTCATCAAAGCCGTCTGCCCCCTGGATGAGCAGGGCGGCTGCGTCTGCTGTGGGCTGTATCTCATCGAGGATGCGCTGCATGGGGACGCCAGTCCATTTCGTGGTGCTAATCAGGTCGCCAGCGATGCGGTTACTGATGCAGCTCATCGTGATGAACGCAGCCACCGAATCCATAGCGCGGATGTCGTCCAGCGTCCATGCGACCTCATTCTCTACCAGCCCCGTGATCGGCAGCGTGTAGCTCTCGCCATCAATCACAGGCGGGCGCGAGGCGATGTCAATACGATAGTGGTCGGATATAGGCGTATATTCGGGGCGTGTACCGGGCGCAGGCACCATCGGGTCACCTGCATTCGGCAATGGGTCGCCGGAGCCTGTCAAAATCTCTTCGTCGTTGGCAGCCCCATCATAGCGGCGCACAGGTCCAGTCGGGCGGCTAGAGAGCAACGACCCCAGGCCAGCGCCGACAAGCGTCAAGACAGCCGTCGCGCCACCGAAGCGCACCAGGAATTCACGGCGGTTGACCATTTCGGCCTGCATCTGTGCCTGTGAAGCCTCCGTATCGACGTTCTTGGCTTTGCCGCCAGCGTTGACTAAGGCGTTGTAGGTGGTATTCACCGCGTAGCCAAAGGCCACGAACACCAGCAGAATCCAGACCATGCTCAGGAAGGGGCCAGTGGTAGCGGTAGCGTTCACCTGCTGGTTAATCAGCACCATCGGCACAGCCAGCAGCGCACCGCCGATAATGCCGGGGTAGCTGCTTTGCAGGCTGCTCTTGCTGCTGCGCAGGGTAGCAAATAAGGCCATACTGAACAGCCCACCCAGCAGCCAGAACAGCGCCAAGCCCATCATTTGCTCAGCGGTTTTAGCGGCGCTATCCAGGTCCCCAATGCCCAGGGCTGTAATAACGGCGACCATCGTATCAATACCAAAGGTGATGACCGCCCCCGGCAATGTCTGTGCGATCCAGTCAAATAAATCGAAGGGCAGGAAGGGCAAGCCAGCAATTTGATCGGCTAGGTAAATAACAGCCATAAACACAGCGCTGAGCAATAAGCCAACCAGCAGGCCAGTCCAGAGGCCGGGTTTGGGCAACACATTTTGATTTTGTGGGGAATCTTGCATTTCACTCATGGTTTATATAAACCACCTTTATCTAATCAGGACACAGTTCTTTCAGATCAGATGCTACGGGGCAATTGTTGCTTGTTCCTTAAAGGGGCATTTGCAATTGCCACATTGCGCCCTACAATGCATCGGCATGATCTTCTGAACGACCTGTCAAAGCACACGCAACAAGGTTTTTTGAGCTGATGATTATTTTAGATGCACACCAGGATATTGCATTCGTCTCGTTGGCCTACGGGCGCGATTATCGGCAAAGCGCCCTACTGCACCGCCGCCGCGAAAAAGCACAAAAGCAGGGCACACCTGCCGCCACCATTGGCCTGCCGGATTCGCTCGCGGGGCGTGTAGCGCTTGTTTTTGCCACATTATACGTACCGCCAGCAGGCAACCCGCTAAAATTGCCGGATGCCATGCCTACATATAGCAGCGCCCAAGAAGCCCACACACAGGCCATGCAGCAGCTCGACATTTATCAGCGTCTAGCCGATAACGATGAGCGCGTGCAACTGGTGCGCACACAGGCCGAGCTTGATGCGGTGCTGGCCACCTGGGAGCACGGGCGCGACATCCGCGAACGCAAGCAGGGGCTGGTTATTCTGATGGAAGGCGCTGACCCCATTATTGAACCCAAGCAATTTGAAGCATGGTACGAACGCGGCGTGCGCATCGTCGGCCCGGCCTGGTCACAGACGCGCTATGCCGGCGGCACGGGTGCACCCGGTGGCCTGACGCGCCTGGGCCATGAATTGCTGGAGCAGATGCTAGGCTTCAATGCCCTGCTGGATTTATCGCATCTGGCAGAGCAAGCCTACAACGAAGCGCTGGATCAATACAATGGCCCACTAATCGCCAGCCACAGCAACCCACGCAAATTCCGCAACAGCGACCGCCACTTATCCGACGACATGATCCGCCGCTTAGCCGAGCGCGATGGCGTGATGGGCATTGTGCTCTACAATCGCTTCCTCAGCAACGAATGGCAGCCGAATGACCCGCAATTGCCTTTTTCTATTGTGCTGGATGCCATTGACCACGTTTGTCAGATCACAGGCAGCGCGGCGCACGTCGGCATCGGTAGCGATTTTGATGGCGGCTTTGGCGCAGAAAGCATCCCAGCGACGCTCAACACCACAACGGACCTGCTGAACATCGCAGACGGCCTGCGCGAACGCGGCTACTCTGAAAGCGACGTTGAGGCCGTGATGAGTGGCAACATGCTGCGCAAATTGCGCGAAAGTCTGCCGATTTAGGGGGCGCTATGGCGCGGTTTTCACAGGTCGGCATCGCAATCGGCGCGCTGGGCATCATGCTGGCGCTGATGGGACTGTTCCCTGGCGTGACGGGCGCGGAACCGACCGCAGGTATTGGCATCGTGCAGGTGTTTTTGCTGCTACTGGGCTATGGCTTGCTGGTCATCGGCGCGTTGATGTACGTCAAATTTTCGTTTTACCTGGGCGTGGGTGATACGTTGGCGCAGCAGATCGGTGTGCGCCTCGCGTTGACAGGCTTGCTATTTGCTGCGCTGACGGGGCTGGCGGATATTCTCGGTTTCGGCTCGCATTTACGCACCGCTGTCAGCGATATTTTCTTCGGCCAATGGCAGGCATTTGGCCTGCTGGCCAGTCTTGGCGTTTCATCGCTGGGCGTCGTGGTCTATGCGGTATCCGGCCATCCACGCCTGCCAAAAGACCCACCTGAAGCCGATTAAGGCTTAGCGCTATTCTTGTGAGATTTCTCACAAGCACCTAATCGCTCGTTGCTAGACTTAGTTCAAACTTTTCACTGTACTGGAATGAATGAGGTGGGCGACTATGTGGCGCTGGTTTTTGATTGGCATTTCGATTATTGGTATCAGTCTATTCGGCTTCTCGCTGATCGACATCAGCGGCGGTGAGGACATCAGCGCGAATACCGTGCTGAACGCCCCTACGACCAACACAGAGGGCTTCGCACGCGCTGTCGCAGCCTACGACTGGCAGTTCCCACAGGATTTCGGCGCACATCCTGATTTTCAAACTGAATGGTGGTATTACACGGGCAACGTGGCTGACGTAGAGACCGGGCAGCGCTTCGGCTATCAGTTCACGATTTTTCGGCGTGCCATCACGCCGGAAGGCGTCGAGAGCGCATCCGAGTGGCGCACCAATCAGATGTATCTGGCACATTTCACGGTCAGCGACATCGCCAGCGAAGCGTTTTATCACACACAGCAATTCAGCCGGGGCAGCGCCGCTTTAGCAGGTGCGACCACAGACCCGCGTTACCGCGTTTGGCTGGAAGATTGGGAAATCGCAGCGCAGAATGACGACGCCAGCAGCACGCGCATTCGGGCTGATGCAGGCGATTTTGCGCTTGATGTCACGCTGGCACAGGTCAAGCCGCCGGCCTTGCAGGGTCTGAATGCCAGCGGACTCTCACCCAAGAGCGCCGACGCAGGCAACGCCAGCTACTATTACACGCTCTCACGCTTGCTGACCGAAGGCACGATTACGCTTGAGGGGCAGACCTTCGCCGTAGAAGGCACGACCTGGAAGGACCACGAATTCAGCACCAGCGCACTCGGCACAGGGGCACAAGGTTGGGATTGGTTCGGCCTGATCTTCGACAACGACACCGAGATGATGATCGGCCAGATTCGCATGGAGGACGGCAGCACGGAGCCTGCATTCGGCGGCCT
>DAOTTW010000178.1:0-5242 GCA_034437615.1 Anaerolineae bacterium
TGATTTTGTCGATGAGATGCAAGTGGCATTGCAGTTGGCTTATTATCCGCCCTACCACAGCAAATACAATCCGATTGAGCGCGTTTGGGGCGTTTTGGAAAAGCACTGGAACGGCAGTTTACTCGACAGTGTGCAGACCGTTGTGAATTTTGCGCGCACTATGACCTTTCGCGGCTTGCGGCCTCTCGTTCAGCGGGTCCAAAAAACCTATCGTACCGGCGTCAAATTGACCCCCAAACAAATGGCGATCCTTGAACAGCGTTTCGAGCGCTTAGAGGCTTTACTCAAATGGTTTGTTCGCATTGCGCCACTCAATAGCTAATTCTTGGTTTATTTTCCTGGATTAGCCTTATGCCCTTCTACCCATGCTGGTCGCGTTGTAGCCAATTCCTACGGTGCCATACTGAGTGATGCGTTTCACGATTTGTGGGCCGCTGCCTAATGCCCCTAAGTTGAAATGCACCCGAAGATTATATGTAATGTGCAAATGGCATCAGAGGGAGTATAATTTATCTATATGCAGTTTGCGTTGATCTAAGAGATATGTCTAATAGTGCAAAGTTACCCTTCCCAACCTCAGACTCCGACTTTAGTGCATGGAATCTTGTTGCAAATTATATTACAGATACCCCATTCCGGGCCTACGTTCTGCGTACAGCATGGGTGCATCGCCCCAAAGCCGATACAAGTTTACGCAATTACGCAAGCGGGGCCTTTATCGAGCATCTGGAAGTGCGCGGTTTCCGACGCCGTTCGAAGCGTATTTTAAAACAAGCCTTTCCAGTCATCCAAGACAACCTGTTTTCTAACATGCTGTTTCATGCAGATTTCGCCGCAGCGGTGGTCGCTTTATGGGCAGATGCAGAGCGTAATCTCGTTAACAAAGTGCGGCATGTTGCGCAGGAAAATGGTTATGATTTACCGAACGTGTGGCGCTGGCAGGATGGCGTTGCTGGATTCTACACAATGGATGCCACTGAACATTTGATGACATTGGTGGAATCGCTCGCACCAGATGATGAATTTACCCAATGGAAGTACCAATTGGCTGCGCTGTGGCTAAGCGGCGGCTTACGACCGCCAAAGGCAGACACAGCACGACCTAACGTGATGGCAAGGCATCCAAAGGCCGCTGAAGACAAGCCTGCAACCGAAGCAGCGACCAACACGCTGATAGCATCCAAGGCCGATGATAACGCCCCTGCAAGATCTGCGCCCACAACAAATACTGATGCATCTGGCCAGAAACAACAAAAACCAGAAGAGTTAGAGGCAAACGAGATGATTGATGCACAGGACGCTCAGCAGCTTAATTTATCGGTCATATACGACCAGCTCAACACGCAACTTGAACAGACGAATGCGAATCGGCAAAGTGCTAAGGACTTGCTGTATGAGTTGTATGAGGTGTTCGACGTCGAAAACACGGATAATCTCGCACAGGCCACAAGCGCGCTCTATGAAAACCTGCTGCGATGCAAGCAAGAAGAGCAAAGCTTGAATGCGGATAACGATCTAGCATTGCAGAGCCTCAGCGCAGAATTGATGGAACGCCCTGACCTGACCACAGATTACGATGCGCTGCTAGCGAGTATACAGGAAAATAAGCTCTCACCCGTGCGCGTTGCACAAGAGTTGGTAGAGGTGATTGAGCAAATCGTGGCTTACGATCAAGAACGCGACAAAGTGCTTTTGAAATGCCAGCGCCTCAGTGAGCAAATCACAAATCTGCGTTTGCAGTTGGATGACACCGATCTACCTAATGAGGAGGTTGATGAGGAACTCGAGGTCTCAGACGACATCAAGACGCTGAAGGATGCTAACGCACAGTTGCGCAAACTGGCAAACGCGGCGCAAGCCCTGCGGCAGCGCATCACTTTGAGAAAAGAACACCTGATTGAACAAATCATGGGGCTGGTCGATACACTCCAAGCCAGCGACCAACCTGTAGGCGATGATGCTCAATGGAATACATTGCAACCGGCAGACCTCACGCAAAAAGAGATTGCTGAGCTGAAAAAGACCGTTGTCCAGCTTACCGAAGCAGTCGAAGCCCAACAGGGCCAGCAAGCAGGTGTTGCGATTCAGATACCCGATGAGGGCTTTGGCGATGCACGAGCGTTTACTTCGGTGCTGGAGCAACTCGCACACGTAAGACGAGATACAGAACTGCTGCTGTTGCTGTTGTGTGGTTACATCAGCCACCTCCAAAATGTCGATTACGACTTGATATTATCCGATGCCGTTATCGATAGCCTGGTGCGTGGCCTAGAGGCCCTTGCCGGAGAAAGCTCCAAATTTAAGCTATTCAACCAGCTTGCTTCGTTGTTGGTGCAACATTGGGATGCAGAGACTGACATAGGGCGTGCAAAAATTCAACTGCTCGCGTTGGGGGCGGAGTACGGTGAACAACGGTTACCACAAGGTAGCATGTGGCAGTTCAATGGCTTCGATAAGCCAATGTTAGCACCAAGCTGGCAACGCCTATGGCAACATCTGCTGGATGATGCATATAACGTACCGCAATTGTCGGATGATACGGTTGGTCATAGTCAGCTTGAGCAAGCGGAAGAAGAAATTGAACAAGCCTTGCATAAAGAAAACGGTCGCTATAGTCGTGCTAGTGGCCTGAAGAGTGGTCGTCATGCACAGATGATGGCGCAAGGGTTATTTCCAGAGTTAGAAACGCACTTTAAGCAATTTAAGGCTGACCTATATGCAATATCCGAAATGGAAGATATCGACATAGCGTGGCGCTGGCCAAAGCTCAAGCAAGAGATCAATTCACGTTTGGTTTTCTTCGAAGACGACAACCTAGATCAACGTTATGAAACGGCTATCACAGAGAACGAAATTCGAGATAATCACCCATTCTTGCGCGAAAAGGCACGTAAACTTTACTTTGATAGCGCTAAACGTGTCCAGCATTATGCTCAGGTTGTCATTGAACACGGCGACACCCGCAACCCACAGACAAAGACATTATCCCGCCATGTATTGCGACAGGAGCTGCAAGCCTACCCTACTTTACGAGACCTTGCAGCACAGGTGATTGAGCGGCTAGACGCTGTACAACATAAAACCGAAATCCCCTATGCGGGTATTGATGCAGCAAAGCAACAGGGCAAGCAACGCCTTGAGCAAACATTGTTGAGTGATGCCACGTATCCGGTACGTTTACCGCATTTGCTGGTGTTGCTTGTGCAACGTGATGCGCCCTTAAACGAATGGCTCGACCCCCTGCTAGCTGACCTGGCCGAAGACGATAGCCCCATCAATGCAGCGCAAATTCTGCTCGAAGGCGTCGCTCCAAATCAGGTCTTATTGATGACTGGCATCTCCGTCGAATTGCAGAATCAGGCGCAAGCGATCCAGGCAGAGCGGAGCCGAAGTCTAGCAGAACTAGAGAAACATTTAGTTCAGTTGCACGGCGATGCATATGACTTGAAGCCACTGCAACGCTATGGACGTTGGCCCTTATATGACAAGCAGCTTCAGTTGCGCATTGACCAAGCACGTCAGCGTCGTGAGACCGAAGAAGCAACAGTCAAACAACAAGTTGACACGATTTTTGAACGCGTTAATCAGATCAAATTGCAACTTTTCAAGGCCAGAGATGTGCCATTGGATATTAAAGGCGAAGTGCAGCATGGACTCTCACTGATCGAGGGCGTCCTCATGTCCGATCGACTGTGTGTTGGTGCAGATGAATTTCTTCGGGATATTACATATCGGATGCAACATCAGTCATGGGACATCGCCGAGGTCAAAAATGCCATTGCACGCCTGGATACAGACGTTAAAGCTAATAAACAGGCCGAAAAACAACGTCAGGGCGTAGTAGAGGTGCTCGATCTATTTGATCGTGGTGAGACACAACACCTGGGTATTGACCACATTGAGCAATCCAGTGTGGATACGCGCTGCCATGTCCTATCGAACTGGCTAAAGGTTCGCAGTATCAAGGCATTTCACCCAACAGATATGCAACGCAAAGAACGCCAAGCCATCGCGGATTTGTACCGTTACTTTACCAAGTTGGTTGGTATGCAACAGGAGAAAACCCCCTCGGATGAGCACATTTACGAGGAAAGACCAGACGAAACGCCCTATGGTCTGTACAGGCTTCGGTATCCTAAGACCAGCCCGCTGAAAGCGCCGTGTGTGCTGGTTACTTTACCTGGAGAAAAGCCAAAACCCGACCATCGTGACAAGTTGCAGGATTTGATTGATAACCACGACTGGCTTTCCGATTATTTTGTACTGGTGTTTATCCCTGGTTGTACGCAGGCTCTCAAGCAAAATTTCGAAGATGAGTATCGCAAGCAAGGTTTGGTCGTAATTGACGAGGCTACCATTGTCGATTTGGTGCTAGCGGAAAAAATTGGCAGCAAGCCAATTGGGCGTATTCGTTCCTTAATGCTCAATGCAAAACAGGTCGGCTACATCGACATTTTCCAGACCAACCAGAAGGTTGACCCACACACGGCGATCTTCGTTGGGCGTGATCGCCTGGTGGAAAAGATCGTATCCAGTAGTGCAAACTACGCCATTTACGGTGGGCGGCGCATTGGCAAAACGTCGGTTCTGGGGGCCATCGAACAACGCCTCGCGAAGCGTAATTACCAGACGGTTCTGCGCTCTCTCGAAGGCTATACGAGTGTGACGGATACAGCAGTAGCGATGGTGCTCGCACGTGACCTGCAACTAGGCGACAATATCACCTCTGTCGATATGTTTCGTGATGCACTCCAAGATCGTCTGGAGGCACAACCAAATTTGCGTATTGCGATCTTGCTAGATGAGATCGACCGCTACATTGAACACAATATCCAGCGTCATGTTTTGATCGAAACGCTGCGCAACCTATCCGAGCAATATTCGGATCGCCTGCGCGTGATCGTCGCAGGGTTCATGCGCCTGTACGATTGTGTGGTGATGGGGCGTGGGCCATATACCCCGACTAGTGACCCCTGGGGCCGTATGTTTGAAAAGGAATTACTTGGCAACTTGACCGCCCAGAGTGCCGAGAATATCGTCAAAGAAGGCTTTCTAGAAATTCTGGGGTGGGAGTTCGAACACCGTTCAATTCCACAGCGGGTCGTTGAACATACTGGTGCGCATCCTGCCTTCGTGCAAAATTTCTGTTCGATGTTGCAGCGTCATGCAGCCGAACGTAACGACCAGCGCATTCTACTGCAAGACCTGGATGTTGTGTTTGAGGCGACAGACCCCAAGAATA
>DAOTTW010000179.1:0-6655 GCA_034437615.1 Anaerolineae bacterium
AAAAGTCAAAAGTCAAAAGTCAAAAGGATACCGTAACCTATGCGCGAAATAACTGTCGCCATCGTGCAAATGAGTCCACGACTGGGCGAACCGGAAGAAAACCTCGTCAAAATGTCCGAGATGATCTCGACCATCGCCTCACAGCAGAAAGTTGACCTGATCGTCTTTCCAGAGCTAGTCACAAGCGGCAATGAATTGGGCCTGCGCTTTACGGAAATCGCACAGCGCGTACCGGGACCGACAATTAACCTGCTGGCGCAGCGTGCCAATGACTACGGCATCTTCATCGCCTTCGGCATGGCCACCAAAGAAAAGGTCGAGAGCGTGCTGTATAACTCGGCGGTGCTGGTCGGGCCGGATGGTGAACTCGTGGATGTGTATAACAAAATCCACCTGCGTGGCGAGGAACGCATGGCCTTCCGTGAGGGGCATAAGCTGCCCGTCGCAGAGACCGAAATCGGCAACATCGGCCTGATGATCGGCTATGACCTGGCCTATCCTGAAGTGGCACGCAGCCTCGCGCTAGAACGCGCCGAGATTGTTGTCGTGGTCGCCAACTGGGAAGCCAGCGACATCGACGAATGGAAGACCTATGCGCGTTCGCGTGCATATGAGAATTCCGTGTATATCGTCGCGGCCAACCGCGTCGGTGAGGATGTGACGCTGAACTTCGGCGGCGAAAGCATGGTCATCGGTCCACGTGGCGAGATTTACGCCTCACTAGCGGATGAGACGGACGAGACAACCGGCGCACCCAAAGAGGGCTACGCGATTGCCCGCATCGACCTGGACGACGTGCGCCGCAACCGCGAAGAATATCAGTTCATCCAGACGCGCCAACCGGCTGTTTATCGGCCCATCGTCCGCAAATACTAACCATCTGTTCCCCTCAAATATTCAAGGGCTTTCAGGCAGCGATCTAAGCTGTCAGAATGCCCTCTGGCTGCTTCTAGACGCCATTTCTCATGTACAAATTCAATAATGTGCGTTGCATATCCTTCACCAACCTTTGCACCACTGTCGTGTCGTGGAACCATGCCTTGCCTTCGTTCCTGATTCGCATATCGGCTTGCCAAATTGATGATAGTTTGTTTGGGTTCAGGGTCTGCATCTGGTTCCAACGGTACGCGATTAAGACCAGCACTCAGGAATGTTGCCATGCGTTCGCGATCTGCCATCAGCCAAGCCTCGACTTCTCTCACAGCGATGCGTAATATCATCTTCGACCTTGCATTAGGCAATATAATGCTCAAATACTCAGGCGCACAACCAGCATCGTTATCCAAATCAACAATCACGAGCCAGTCAAGAACTGCTGCCGTTCTGTTGTACTCTGGTAACTTCCTAAGGAGCTTGGCTTTGCCGCCCTGGTTCAGAACAACATATTCAGCTTTATCGAAGCCCACATATGATAATATTTCGTGCGCTACAGCAACGTCTACAATGCCTTCGACGACAACCTGCAAATACACTGTCCAATTAACTCCATAGTGGTAGCTGATGCGCATTTTCTGGCGTAACACGTTCCAGAGCTTCGGAGGCGGTTAAGCCAGCTTGTAGCAGTTGTTTTATCTCAGAATTTGAAGCACCGCTAATAATCTCTGTGCCTCTTTGTATTGGTCGAAACAATAAAACCTCATCTGCTGCGATGCCCTTATCGTTTAAAAGCTCGCTGCTGTGCGTACTGATAATGAGTTGACGTAGTGCTCTTTTTCGCGCTCGTTGAACACTATACATCATCTGTGGTAGATGTCTAACGATTCCAGGATGCAAGGATAACTCGGGTTCTTCTAGCAATAGCGGGCCATCATCTGCTTGAAGCGCCCACAATAACCCTATCAAACGCAAGGTGCCGTCTGAGAATTCTTGCTCGTTTTGCCAAGCCCCCTTTGGCGGCCAATGTTGATATTTTGCGCGAAGGTGCGCAATGCCGCGATCATCACGATGCCATTCCAGGTCTGAAAAATACGGTATTGCTTTAGATAGCGCCGTCTGTATGCGCCTCAGATTTGCATTTCGGCTTCTGCTATGAACTTGCGCAAGCTGCTCTAAGAAGTCGCTACCGAAGGGGTCTTGTGTTTGTGCTTCATAGCGATCTGCATCACGGACTAACTGCGGTACTATGTGAATATAGCGAACAGAGGAGAAGAAGTCGGTAATATCTCGGAAATCGAGATTGGCAAAAGTCTGCTCAAGTTGTGTCTGACTAAGGCGCTTGCGATCCTTCTTGTCGTCTTCATTAGGACGCTTCAGAATTAGCTCATTATTTTTCTTAACCACTTCTTCTTTTAAAAATGGCTCTCCATTTTTCTCTTGGTTAAACGCAATTCGATACTGCCATATCTGTTTTTCATCTTGGGTCAGTTCAACTTCAATGGCTACATCTGTATCGGGGTGTCTTGCAGCAAGGTTACGTATACTGGAAACACCCCTTCTGCTGAGTATTGCTTTCTGAAAACCACCACCAGTAGCGACCAAATCATGCAAAAAGCGAAATACATCCAGGAAGTTCGACTTCCCAGATGCATTTGCACCGACCAGAAAAGCACGCCGTTCCAATTGCACGTCCACATCTGCAAAGTTACGCCAATTTTTCAAGCGAATTCTGGTAAATTGCATGAGGTTTCATCCCTGCCTATTCTTTTATTTGATTACAATAAAGTTAACGGTCGATCTCTGCGCGGACCGTCTCTAGCAGGTTCTCGGCACGCATCTGCGAAAGCGTGTAGCACGGCCCGCCCAGCCGATCCGCCAGCCGCTTCGCCAGGCCCTGATCGAAGGCGACGTGCTCCATGTTGATCGTCACAGAACGTACCTCGGCCTCGTGGATCATGTGCGCGATGGTGTGCGCCTCATCCAGCGGCGACATTTCCTCACTGATCGACACATTCCCCGCGCCATCCGTCAGCAGAATCAACAACGGCATCACATCCGGGTGCGTCAGCATCTCGCGCTTGATCGTCTCATAGCACAGGAACAGCCCCGCCGAAAGCGGCGTCTTGCCGCCCACCGGAATATCGGCCAGCGCTTGTTTCGCCAAAATCACGGAGTTGGTCGGCGGCAGCACCAGCGAGGCGCGGTCCTTCTGAAAGACGACCAAGCCCACACGATCACGGCGCTGATACGCATCCGTCAGCAGCGACAGGATCGCGCCCTTCGTAGCCTGCATACGCTCGGATACAGCCATCGACCACGACGCATCCACCGCAAATAGGATCAGGTTGGCGGCTTTCTTCACGCGCACCTTGCGCTGTAGGTCGCTGCGACGCAGTGCGTAGGCCATGCCTGTCTCTGCTTTTTGTTCTTCGCGGGCTTTCTGATAGGGGGCGGCAGCGCGTAGCGTGGCATCAAAGGCGATGTCGCTGGTCTGGTTCCCTGCCGGGCGTGAGCGGATGTAGCGCCCACGTTTGCGGTCTGTGCGCGTGACGGAACGCCTGCCAGCAGCGCGCCGTGTCATCTTGTCGATATTGGTATCGAGTTTGCGCGTCTGGAATTCGGCGTTGGCCTGAATCTGCTGGCCACCTTCCCACCAGCGTGCGTCAGCCCCGGAAAATGCATCTTGCTTAGAGGCTGCTGGCTCCTGCGTCGTATCCGGGGCTTGCTGCTCGCCTTCTGCGCTTACCTGCTCACTTTTTTTTTACTGCGCGTCTGCTGCTCGGAGGTCTGGCCTTCTTCGCCCGTCTCTTGCTCTTCGCCGTCGCCTTCCTGGTCCATCTCGTCTTTCGCCTGCTGCTTGATGGATTCCAGATCGGCTTGTTGCGCGGCGAACGGGCCACCCTTACGACGATGCCGCAGGGCCATATCTGCAACGGCGTCCACATCTTGCATCAGGATATTCTTACGCCCCTGATACGCTGCATGGGCACGCGCCGCTTTGAGGATCACGAGGTCAGCGCGGTGGCCGTCAATTTGCGCCTTGCTGGTGATTTTCGTGATGTAGGTCAGCACGTTCGGGTTGCGGTCATCGACCTTATCCAGGATGCCCCGCGCTGTCATGATGCGCTCGGCTTCGCTTTGCTCGTGGGTGTTCCATTCGTCCATAAAATCATCGGGGTCGTCCTCAAAGCGGATGTGACGCTCCAAGATGCGGATGCGCTCTTGCTGGGTATGGATGCCTTCGACGTTCACCGACAGCGCGAAGCGATCCAGCAATTGCGGGCGCAAATCACCTTCTTCCGGGTTCATCGTGCCCACCAGGATAAAGCGCGCCGGGTGGCTGAAGCTGATGCCCTCACGCTCCACCACATTGCGACCCATCGCGGCGCTATCCAGCAGCAGATCGACAATGTGATCGTCCAGCAGGTTGACCTCGTCAATATACAGCACACCACGATTCGCGCTGGCCAGCACACCCGGTTCAAAGTGCTTTTCGCCCTGCTGGATGGCCTTTTCGATGTCCAGCGTGCCGACAACGCGGTCTTCTGTCGCGCTTACGGGCAGGTCGATAAAGCTGATGCGGCGCGTCTCTACCGGAATATCATCACTCTGCCCATAGCGCTCCTGGGTCACATCGGACCAGCTAGCGGGGCGGCGCGGGTCATCGTTAAATGGGGAATCTGCGATCACCTGAATTTCAGGCAGCAGGGCGGCTAGCGCACGGGCAGCAGTCGATTTACCCGTGCCACGTTCACCGCGAATCAGCACGCCGCCGATGCGCATATCAATAGCATTCAGGACCAGGGCCAGTTTCATTTCATCCTGGCCGACAATAGCGGTAAAAGGATAGACAATAGGACGATTGCTCATACGTGAATAGACTTCCTCGTATAGCTGTAATGAAGTGGACCATTATAGGGCGGCGCAAAGGACATGACAATAGGGGGACACGACAATAACACAGACAACAAACGGTACTGTAGGGGTTTGGCGTGCCATACCCAAAGAAACCCCAAACGGCCTCGGCTTGTTTACAGAGCGTTCAGGCGCTATACTCGAAACGTAATGTTTTTCAAACACACATAGCGGCGAAACATGGGCAAAGCATCATGAGTGACTCACCACCCGTCACAATCCTAATTGACGACCGCATCCGCCTGCTGGCTGCTGCTTTGGCGGGCACCGACTATCCACAACAAGCACAGGCCCGCAAGCGCCACTACGTTCACTCTCATGCACGCGCCACCAGCAAATACCTGTGGGATAACCGCCACAGCACACACCCGGCGGTGCAGGGCTTGCAGGCGCTGCTGAACGCCAACGTACCACTAGAAGCGCTGTATACGCTGGCGCTGACGTGGGGCTGGCCGGGGCTGAAGGCGACTGTGCTGCCTAAATGGGTGCCGCAGGGCTGGAATCAGCAGATGTGGGCCTTTTACGAAGCAGCAGACCTGAAAAGCTACTGGTATAACCAGCGCGTCGCCTGGGATAACGCCAGGGGCCAGGCGCAGCGCGTCTTTGCCGAGGTCCACTTCCGCGATTTTCTGCGCCCGTTTATCGGCGACATCCCCGAAGACCTGGCCTTCATGCCCAATATCAGCTACCCAGCAGATCATGAAGTCGGCGTTCGAGCAGGCCAGCAATTGCTGGTCATCACGCCGCCGCCGCTGGCCTGGGGTGATAGCCCGCCCTGGCCCTACGACGAGGAAACCATGATTACGCACTCGCTGCGTGCTGCCCTGACGCAATATGGCCGCCTGCTGCTCAAGCGCTATCTGCGGGCGCACAAAGCCCAGGTTGACGAGGCCAAGCAGAAAGAATTGCCCATCAGCGATGCGATGAGGCTAGCCTATAGCACCTGGGAACAGCAATTCATCGCGTTGTTCATCGCCGCTGCCGTCGCCATTTACCTGGAGGATTACGTCAGCCCATACGAGGCGAAAGCCTACATGCTGATGGAGAAGAAGACACGCGGCATGACGCTGCTGCCCGGCACGGTGAGCGTGCTGCGGCGCTATCTGCAAGAGCGCGGCCAACGCTATAACACGCTGGCTGAGTTCTTATCCGTTTTCCCGACGCAGTTGCGCGTGGCAAAACGCATCGTCACGCTATGAACGCCGACACGCTGACACGCTGACAGGCTCAGGAGCTATGCAAAATAACACACCTATCCAACAATTTTATTCTGATGATCTGGCGGTTTGCTACGGCTGCGGACGCCTGAATACAAACGGCTTGCATATTCAAACGCACTGGGATGGCACGACAGGCACCGCTTATTTCACACCCCGCCCCGAACACACAGCGATTCGTGGCTACGTGTATGGTGGGCTGCTGGCCAGCCTGATTGATTGTCACGGCATCGGTACCGCTACCGCCGCCATGTATGACCTTGAAGGCCGCCAACCCGCAGACCCCAACGACCCGAATGCAGACGCCATCCGCTGCGTGACAGGCCAACTCAACGTCACCTACAAAAAGCCCACACCGCTCGGCCCTGAATTGGTTCTGCGGGCGACCGTGACCGACATCAACGAACGGCGCGCTAAAGTGACCTGCACGGTGTATGCCCCGGCTGACGATGACCCACAGCGCGAAATCGAATGCGTGACGGGCGAGGTGGTTGCTGTGCGCCTGCGCCCAGAGAATATGCCCACACCCCGTTAATAGGTAACTACTCAGGTACGTGTCCCATTCTCAGTCGCCAGACGTTAAAACGTCCGGCTCCGGTACCGACAAGCCTGCTCAAGCAGGCTGTATGCAGCGTGCCATAGCCCCC
>DAOTTW010000180.1:0-6405 GCA_034437615.1 Anaerolineae bacterium
GCCTACGGGTAGCGCCACACAATAGCGTGGTCGTGCGTTTTTCATAGCGGACGCAGCAAGCCGCGCCCCTACATGACCTGTTGTGAATGATTGCGACCCTGTAGGGACGCGCCACTGGTGCGTCCGCCACAGTAACTACTCAGCCAGGCCCATTTTGCCCGCGAATTAGCCCTCACCCCCTCAATCCCCCTCTCCCAACCGCTGCTACGCGGCTAGGAGAGGGGGAAGCAAGCCGTTTTAAGCCCCTCTCCCAGTGCCAAAGGCACGTTCGGGAGAGGGGTTTGGGGTGAGGGCTGAGTAGTTGTAGTTACCCGCCACACAGGAACAACGAAAAACCAAATACCTACCGCTGTAAAGGGGGATTGAGGGGGTGAGGGCTGAGCCGTTACGGAAAAGCCTAAGGTACCCAGTCTGGCATCAACCCGCCCGCAGAGGTTAACTGCTGCACGTTCTCGCCATCAGCGCTCATCAGGTATAGCTGATCGCTACGCCCCGCACTGCCTTCGGCCAAATCAACGCCTAAATCGGACGCAAACACGATGTAGTTACCATCCGGGCTGAAGGCAGCGCCGTAATCGTTGCCGCTGCTATCGTAGAGGATGCGCTGATTGCCTCCGTCGGCATCCATAATGGCGATAGCGTTATCCTGCCCGTTAAAGGTCGTATACAGGATTTGCGACCCGTCCGGGCTGTATGCAGGGGCAGCATCGCGCCGAGAGTCGCTCGTCAGCCTGTTGACGCTATTGCTCGCAAGATCAAGCACCGCGATGTCCCAGGTGCGGGCATCGCCGGGGTCCTCACCGACTGTAAATACGATGCTTTCGCCATTGGGGTGATAACGGGGTTGGCTGGCACGTAAGACGCTGCTGCTAAAGAGGCTCTCGCGCTGTGTGCCATCCACACGCACGCGGTATAAATCCAGCGCCCCGTTGCTATGGGTATCGCTCGCATACACCAGCCACTCGCCATCTGGTGACCATGCTGGCATCTGGTCGTCCACAGCGTTATCCGTCAGGGCGCGTAACTGGCCACCCCCGCGATTCACCACGTAAATATCGAAGTCGCTTACGTCGTCGCCGTCGTCGCCCCGGTCAGATTGAAACGCGATGAAGCGGCCATCTGGCGCAGCCCCTGGGAAAATGTTGTCGCTCAGGTCGCTGGTCAGTTGCGTTTCATTCAACCCCGGCACTTGCAGCAGCATGATCTCGTAAGATCTAGCATCACCGATGGCACGCGGCCCACTATAGACGATGCGCCCCCGTGCAGCACGCAAGGCCGCGTTCAGGTCCGGCGTGCCACGCAAGCCAACCGGAGCCACATCAGAGGGTCGCATTGGGGCGTCGGGGGTGGCCTCAGCGCTGCTGATGGCGGGATTCACAGCCTGGGTTACTTCGGCGGTCGTCTGTGCGGCGCTGGCTGTGCGTGCGACCAACGTCTGCCGATAGGCCTCTGATGTCGGGTCGAGTGTCGGTATGCCGCGCTGCATTGTGGGGGAGGGCGTCGCTGTGTGTCGTTCGCTGCTGCTGGTATCTGGTAGTAACTGAGTCGGGTCCGCTTCGGGCATCTCATCAGCAATAAGCAAGGGAATCAACACGAAATAAGCCAGCAACGCAATGCCCGTGAGCAAGCCACAGCCCAGCAAGCCGCCCAGCATCACCCCCAGCAACGGGTTCAGGCCGTGCTTGCGCTTGGGGTAGGGCGTCACAAAAGCATGATTAGGGTAGGATATGGCCGCTGATCTTGGTCGGCTGCCCGCTGGTACGCTGGGTTGTGGCAGGGGCGAAACAGGCGCAGGCGTCGGTTGGCGCGGCTGTGTGTCGTCGGCGCGTGGTGCGGCCTTAACGCTCAGGTTCGGCTCCGTATCAAAGACGCTATCAGGGCGTTCGATGGCCATTTTCAGCGCTTCGTACAGGCCCACCGCCGTCTGATAACGCTCGTCGGGGTTTTTATGCAGCGCTTTTAAGATCACGCTTTCTATCGCCATCGACAGGCCCGGATGATAGCTGCGCGGCGCTGGTGGTTGCTGCGTCACCTGCATAACAGCGATGCTGTAGGGCGTTTCGCTCTCGAAGGGTCGGCGTCCGGTGGCCATCTCGAACAGCATCACCCCCAGCGCGTAGACATCGCTGCGTCCGTCTAATTCATGGCCCTGCGCCTGCTCCGGTGACATGTAGCTTGGGGTGCCGACGACGCCCTGTGTGGTGATGGTGGCCGTGTGCGCCCCGATGATGCGTGCAATGCCAAAATCGGTGATGAACGCGCCGCCTGCTTCATCCAGCAGGATATTGCTCGGCTTCAGGTCACGGTGTAACACCCCCTTTGTGTGGGCATAATCCAGCGCCGGGGCCACCTGCGCGATAATATCCAGGATTTTATCTGGTAGTAGCACACGCTCAGCCTGCAATGCATCATCCACAGAGCCAGCCGGCATGTAGCGCATCACGATATAGGGCTGCTTATCCTGATACTCGCCATAATCGTAGACGGGCACGATGTTGCGGTGCTCAAGCTGTGAGACGATGCGCACTTCGCGCTCAAAGCGTTGCAGGTACATGTCATCCTGTGCGAAGTTTAACGGCAGCATCTTCAACGCCACGAAGCGATCCATTGATTGCTGACGGGCGAGATACACGGTGGCCATACCACCCTGCCCGATAATGCTCTGGATTTCGTAGCCCTTGATGCTCTGGCCGATAAGTTCGTCTGACATGCGTGCCGCTTTGTGTTGTGTGCGAAAAAACACTTAAATTATAGGGCAGCAAGAGTCCTGTCACAAAGGGGGGGATTTGCCATCTGCTACGAGACAACAACGCCCATTATTCGTTCAGCGCCCACAGCGACACGCCATCCGTCCACAGATGCAACGACCCTGCTTGACCTGCCGCATCCGTGCGCAACAACGGAGTTTGCGCCGCGTCTAGCATGTCCAGTGTATCAATATGTGGGTCGTTGCGCAGGTTAGCCGGGTCTGCGTGCAGGATAGCCCCCTGTGGCTGTACCGCCTGTAAAAATGCGGCGTCCAGGCTGCGTGCCGTGCCATGTTGCGGCACCTGCATCACCGAAGCAACGGGCCACTGGCCGCTAGCCAGCAGACCTGTTTGCGCGTCCTGCGTCAGATCACCCGTGAGCAGAAACGAAACATCGCCATAGCTCACGCGCAACACCAACGCAGCATCGCCTGCTGGCGTGCCGAAACTCGGCGGCTGTGAGGGGTGTAGCACTTCGATCAGCGTGCCGTCGCTGAATTGCAGTGTGTAGCCTGCTGTGACCGTCACGCGGGTATGGTCGGCTATCGCATCGTTGAGGGCTTGCTGTTCGGGGCTGAGGTTCAGTTGCCCGTTGTCGATGATGAGCGCGGCATCGTAACGCGCTAGCAACGCGGGCAGCGCTTCCGTATCAAACGGATCGGCCTGAGTGATGAACAGCGCCTCTAGCGTGCGGTCCCTGAAGGGCAGGCGCTCACCAATGGCGGTCAGCAGGCGTGATGGGTAGCGGCCCCCATCAACCAGCACATGTGCGCCGCCCGGTGTCTGCATCAGCACGGCGTTGCTATGCCCCACATCCAGCAGCCACAGGTGCAGGCGGCCATCGGGGCGGCTGAGGAATGCTGCAAGCATCAGTAGGCTGATGCCGCAACCCGCTAACATCAGCCACAGCCACTCGCCGCTCTGACGCAGCAACTGCGTAACATTTTCAGCCCATGCTGGACGTGCAGCGTGCACAACCGCCCCCAAAATTGCGATGACAAACAGACTACTAACCAGACGCGGGTCAGCGCCCAGGTTCAGACCCGCTAACGGCCAATCTGCGATACCTCGCACTGTGCCAATCGACCACGATAGCAGCAAAATGTCCATCCAATATAGCATTTGCGCCGCATCCGGCCACAAAAACGCCAACATCGTCGCCAAAGCGCCTAAAATCAGCAAAGCGGCCTGCACCGGGACGATCAGCAGGTTCACCAGCAGAATATAGGGCGAAAAGCGCTCAAAATAGAGCACGGTCAGCGGCAAGGTGAATACCAGCACCGCCAGCGTCACGGCCAACGTATCCCGCAAAACGCGAAAAGCGCTCGCAGCCGCGCCAGTTAGCCAGATAGCGTTTGCGCCACGTTGTATGAGGTGCTGTAGCGGCCCCGCGAATAGGGCGATGCCGAGCACCGCGCCAAAGCTCAACTGAAAGCTGACATCCCACAGCACCAGCGGATTTTCCAGCGACATCAGCAGCACAGCAAAAGCCAGCGATGCAGGCAGATAGACCTTGCGCCGCAGCGCCTCAGCGATAATCAGCAGGCTGCTCATGATGGCTGCACGCACAACCGCCGCATTGCCGCCCACAAAGGCCGTGTACAGCGCGATCACCAGCAGGCCGACAACCGCAGCCCGTCCGCGTGGCAGAAACGCCCGCGTCAGGCCCATGACGGTGCCGCCGATAATCACCATATTAAAGCCGCTGATGGCGACGATATGCGCCGCGCCCACCAACGCAAAATCCTCGGCTACCTGTGGCGCAATGCCGCGTTCGTTGCCCAGCAGGATGCCTGTCAGCAAGGCCGCCTGTGGGTCTGGTAGCGCGTTTTGGATGTGCTGCTGTGCTTGCGAACGCAGCTTAATCAGCGCTGCCCGTAACGGATTGCTATTCGTCGCGCCATCCGTTAACGGCACGACAACCGCATCTGGCATCAGGCTAAACACACCCTGACGCGCCAAATAGTCGGCATATGAGAACGTGTCAAAGCGCGGCGGGGTCCGCAGTCGGCCCGTCACCTGCACGCGCTGCGCATAGCTTATTTTGCTGCTACGCGGTGCACTGACCAGCACCAGGCCGCTGACTTTGCGCTTCTCGTAGCCTGCATACAGCCATTCTGCACGTAAACGAAATTGCAGGCGGTCATCACGCAAGTCAGGCGGGTCTATCACCACGCCCTCTAGCGTGAGGCCATCTGCATTGTTATAGCGCGTCACCGTATCCGCAGACGGTAGCAAGGTCGTGCGATACGCCCCCAACGCCAGCGCCGCGCAAACAACAAACACCATGCGCTGCTGCGTCGGCCACAGCATGACCAGCAAGCCACCTGTAACGCTCAAGAATAGCAAGCAGAAAGCAGGTGGCAACGCCAAGCCGACAGCCAGATAGATGCCACTGACCCAACCGAGCGCGATGTAAACAAGCGTCAAAAGCTAGCCCGTACCAGCGAACCCAATTAGCCGGCTTGATTGTTGCCGTCGTTATCGCGGTCGTAGCCGTTGTAGTAATTGGGCTGCTGATAGCGATAATCCGCTTCGACCTGTGCCATATCGCTCATGTCAGCGCCTTCAGGCTGCTCCTGGCCGGGGATGTAAACAGGTTGCACGCTGGCTTCGCCCTCGTCCTGCTGGCTCAGCATGGGGTCACGCATGACGCGGATGCCGTTACGCACCTCGTCCATGTTGCGTGCAAGCTGCTGCTCCAAGCGGCCTAGCATATCGAGCACGTATTGGTCTGCCTCAGCCGTGATGCGCTTGGCCTCTTGGCGTGCGGATTCCTTGATGCTATCGGCGCGCTGTTGTGCGGCCTGCACCGTCGCTTGGTCTTCGATCATCTGCTCGGCGCGTTCGCGGTGCTGCTGCACGATACGGGCGGCCTCTTCGTGCGCCTCCGCAAGGATGCGTTCGCGCTGCGTCAGGATTTTGTTGGCTTTTTCGATCTCTTCCGGTATCGAAATTCGCATCTGGTCAATGAGTTCAAGCGCTCGCTCCTCATCAATCAGCGTGTATTTCGTACCGAATAAATGCCGGCCCTCATCAACCAGGTCCTCTAAACGGTCTACCAGGTGCTGAATATCCACGAGTTAACATCCCTTCAGGTAACGATGCACGTCACTCAGTCGCTTCGCGTCTGAGTGGCTGCTGCAAAACGAGTTTGTAAAGCATCGTGAACGTGTGGCGGCACCCACGTAGATACGTCCCCACCAAGCTCGGCGATTTCGCGAATCGTACTCGAACTGATATGAACATAGCGTTCATCCGAGAGTAGCGCCATAGTCTCAATCGTGGGTTCGAGCTTCTTATTGGCGATGCCCATACGAAACTCAAATTCAAAATCGCTAAAGACGCGCAAGCCCCGGACCAGTGCAACTGCCCCCACCGATCGCGCAAAGGATACCGTGAGGCCGGTGTATTGAACGACCTCGATGTTGTTATAATCCGAAAAGCAGTTTTGCGCCAATGCGACGCGCTCATCCACCGAAAACAGGACGTTTTTCTTAGGCGTCGCATAGATGGCCACATATACATGATCGAATATCTTGGCGGCCCGTGTTGCGATGTCGATATGGCCGTTGTGAATCGGATCAAGGCTTGCCGGATAGACTGCGATGCGTTCCATTAAGTGTGCTAGGTCTCTCTCTAAGGTTCATCACGTTCT
>DAOTTW010000181.1:0-22384 GCA_034437615.1 Anaerolineae bacterium
TAGCGACAACGACGCTAATGGAAATGGTGCCGGGGTCGGCGGTGGTCCTTATGACATTGACAATACAGCCTTCACCGATAACGTATCCAGTAGCGCAGGCGGCGCGCTGGCATTCGCTGGCACCGGTACAACGCTCGACAACAGCCTGATAAGCAACAATACGGCTGTTGATGGCGGGGGTATGTTTGTCACCGGAGGGGCCATCGTGACGAATACGCGCATTGTCGGCAACACAGCAACGGGCACCGGCGGCACAAATGGTGGTGGTGGTATCTTCAATCGCGGAACCCTTACGCTGGTGAACACGCTCGTCAGCGGCAATGCCGCCACTGGCAGCAATGGTGGTGGTATCAACCAGCGTGTTGGCGACCTGACGTTGCTTAATGCGACGGTGGCGGGCAACTCAGCAGCAGCAAATGGCGGCGGCTTGTGGCAACGTCAGAATTCTGGTCCCGCAACAAGCAGCGACATCCAGAACAGCATCATCTACGGCAACACAGCGACAGGCACAGGCGACGACGTGTTCCTGGTGACTGGTGCGGTCGCCGATGCCAGCTACTCGCTTTACACCGCATCCGGCACATTCAACAGCACAACCAGCGTTATCGACAGCCCCGACCCGCCAGACGACATCTTCTTCACGCTGCCATCACCCGCACCCAGCACGGATGGCGATCTGCGCCTGGAATTCGACAGCCAAGCTATCGACGCGGGCGACGATAACTTATTCGCCACCCTGAGCAGCCCACCCACAACCGACCTGATCGCCACATCGCGTGAACTGGATGTCGTCACGGTGGCTGATGCAGGCTCCGACACAGGTGGCGCGACAACAGGCGCAATCATCGACATGGGCGCGTATGAGATGGGCGATTGTGTGTTGTTTAGCCCCAGCAACCTGCAAGAAGACACTGGTGCGCCGACAAATTACACTGTGACCGTCGATTGCGGTACAAGCGATTTCAGCACGCTGGGCGGCGTTTTCGGCGTGCAGGTTGACCTGGACGACCTCGATACGGGCGATTACGCACTGCAAAACAGCAGCAATCCCTGGACGAACACCGCATTTGCAGACAGTGACACCACCAACCCGCTGGAAGCGGTCAACCAGCTAAACGGCATCACCGGCCTGCTGGAGTATGGCGCTTCGTTTACAGCACCGGATGCAGCGCTAGATGTTCCGGGTGAGTTAGCAGGTGTGGGCTATAACACGGTAGCGATTGAGGATGAGCGCTATGAGGGCGCTGCCGAACCCGTACAGACGATCACCTGTGAGCTTTTCAACCTCTCTAACATCACCAGCACACCGCTGAACGCGAGTTGCTCTGGCCGCGAATACGTGATCGAAGACTTGCTAGAAGGCAGGCTCGATACAAGTATTCGGCTGGAAAGCGACGGCGATCTGACGCCAGCAGGGCAGTTCAACAACGCGACACTTGGCCTGTTGAGCGACCCCGACGACAGCAACCCTGATGTTATCTTCGATACTGCTTCCAGCGCGACGCTCAGTAACGAAGGCGACGTGATCCTGCCTGCGGTTAACGACTTCTCCGATATTGCCGATAGCGGATCTCCGTTGGGCTTGCTGATTGGTGCAGACGGGCATGTGCCCTGTGTGGCACTGAACAACGCCAGCGGCTACCCCATGCTTGACCTGAGCGATACGAATGTGCTGGACGGCTTTGCAGAGCTAGTCGCAGGCGATGCAGACGGTGACTTCGTGATTGACGACACAGATCGGCAGGCAATCGTGGACGAATTCGGCAACCCAGATGATACAAGCCAACCCGAAATCGCAGACATCAACGGCGATGGCAATATCAACGTGCTGGATTTGGCCCACGTCGGGCGTAACTTCGGTGAGGATTACAGTGCAGGGGGTGGCAACGATAACCTGCCCGCCTGTGGACCGCTGCACCTGTACATCGTCTCGTAAACCGAACCAGTAGGGCAAGTATGCGTAACTATTCAGGCAGGCATATTTTGCCCGCGAATTGGCCTTCAATCCTTCAATACACCTTCTCAGGGGTAGGTACTTCGGCGGACGTGCCACGGCACGTCCCTAAACAACCGTTGTGAACCGTAGGGACACCCAATGGGGTGTCCGAGGCGGTGCAAACCGCCAATGCCGCCGCGAAAAACGCACGACCACGCTATCCTGTGGTGCTAGCAGGCTTTCCCAGCTAAAAAAACAAGCCACGTTTTTGCAACATCGGCGATACGACTCGCGCCGCCGAAATACCTACTTGTCCCAAAATCCGAATGCACCCAAGCAGCACATCTCATTTGACGTAACATGCCAAGTGCGCTACAATGTCCGGGAACGTTCCCAAACCATGTGATGCAGAATGCAAAGCCGCATGTCCAAGCGCCCGACGATCATAGACATAGCACGAGCAGCAGGTGTGTCGAAAAGCACCGTGTCGCGTGTTATCTCTGGCAATGGCAAGCACGTCAGCGATGAAAACCGCCAACGTGTGCTAGCCGCCGTCGAGACGCTGGGCTACATCCGCGATAGCGTTGCGAGTGGAATGCGCACGCAGCGCACCAACACCATCATGCTCGTCATTCCCGACATCACCAACCCCTTCTGGCCGGAAGTTGCCAGAGGTGTGCAAGACGTGATGATGAAGGCCGAGATAGCGGTGGTGCTGGCAAATAGCGACTGGAACGCCGATCAGGAAGCGCGCTTCACCGAGACGCTGATTAGCAATCGGCTGGATGGCTTAATCATCAACCCGATCTTCGTGACTCAGCAGGATTTACATGCTTGCAGCGTGCCGACGGTGATCTTAGGCTCACGGCCTTACGGCCAATTCGACCGTGTTGGCTCGGACAGTAGAGCCTGCGTGCGCATGGCCCTTAGCCACCTGATATCGCTCGGTCATAGGCGCATCGGCCTGATACTCGGCCAACGTGAGGGTAACTATCGCCGCACCTGGCTGCAAATGGGCTTGGAAATTCTGCAAGAGGCGCAGCTTTTGCCAACAGATGAGTATATTTTCACGGTGCCATTTCGTCAGCAAGCTGGGAAGAGCGCGATGACGCAACTCATGGTGCTGCCGCAACCACCGACAGCCGTATTCTGTCAGAATGATCTGCTGGCGATTGGGGCCATCGAAGCGGCGCGCAACCTGAATATCGACGTGCCGGAGCAGGTATCCATCATCGGCATTGACGACATCTTCGCCGCATCGACGACCATGCCAGCGCTGACGACCATCGCCAAGCAAAAATATGTGATAGGCGTCAAGGCCGCAAACATGCTGCTGGAACGTTTGCAGGCCGACGAACAGCCGCCTGCCCGACAAATCTTGTTGCCCGGTGAATTGCAAGTCCGCAAATCAACCGGACCACTGCCAGCGTCGCCCACATAGACGCCCAAACCCATGCTGACCCGGTTCGCCCTTTTTTCGTGGCGAGATAACAACCAACGATTGCCATAGACAGCAGGAGGTGCACAAGCAAGAGACACAGCAAACCATAAACTGTAGGCAGTAAACGACGAATTTAGTAAATTAGCTGATTAAAGGTAAAAAAATGCAAACTAAAGCACGTATTCTCCGTTTGACCCTGATGTTGCTACTTGTGGTGGCCCTCCCTAGCCTGAGCGTCATTGCGCAATCCGACGAAGACATGACTTACAACGAAGCGCCGATTCTGGCCGAGTTGGTCGAAGCGGGTGAACTGCCACCAGTAGCAGAGCGCCTGCCCGATGAGCCGTTCGTGCTCGAACCGCTGGACGCCATCGGCACCTATGGCGGCACGCTAAACGTGTACGCTACCGATAATTCCCCCTGGAATGAACTGACGGAAAGCCCGGAGCGCGGCCCGTTGCCCTTGCGCATGGAAAACGACGGCACCATCATCCCCGACATCTTGCGCGACTACGAGCAGGCCGAGGACAACACGAGCATCACGCTTTACCTGCGCCCTGGCATGAAATGGTCGGATGGGTCGGCGTTCACCTCTGCCGATTTCATGTTCCTGTGGCACGACATCCGCCAGAACGACCAGATCGATTACCCGGCCTGGACGATGCGCCACTGGGATATTGCCGACGTGCAAGCACCCGATGAACACACGGTCATCTACGAATTCACGCGCCCGACGCCGCGTGCTGTGCTGGACCTGCTGCATTGGCGTGGTGGTGAATGGTCACTGTATCAACCCAGCGAATACCTGAAGCAATGGCACATCGACTACAACCCGGAGGCAGACGAACTGGCGCAGGAAGAAGGCTTCGATACGTGGTTCGAGGCGTTTAACTGGCATATCGGTTTCGTCCCGCAAAACGACATCAACAAGCCCACGACGCACCCCTGGCGCATGGTACGGTTCGACTCCACCGTGCGCGTCTACGAGCGCAACCCGTACTTCCATCAGGTCGATAGCGCAGGCAACCAATTGCCCTATGTTGACCGCGTTGTGTCGCAAATCGTGGATTCCGAAACGTACAACCTTGAGGTTATCTCCGGTCAGGCCGATGTCGCCTACCTGAATACGACCATCGACAACTTCACGCTGTACAAGCAAAACGAGCAAGCCGGCAACTACGTCGTCAACACCGTGCCCGGCACCTCCGTTAGCGACCTGACCTTCCGCTTCAACTTCAACAGCGAGGACCCTGAAAAGCGCGACCTGTACCGCACGCCGCAATTCCGTCAGGCGCTCTCGCTGGCGATTGACCGCGAAGAGATCAACGACCTGATCCTGCTAGGGCTGGGCGAGCCACGCCAGTACACCGTGCCCTCTGGCACCTCCTACCTGCAACCAGAATGGGAGACAGCCTTCGCGGATTTCGACCCCGAACGCGCCAACCAGATGCTAGATGACCTCGGCCTGACCGAGCGCAACGCGGATGGCATCCGCTTGTTAGCCGATGGTGAGCCGCTGCAAATCGTCGTCTCTTACGCCGAAGGTGCCTGGAGTGGTAGCGTTGCCGCGCACGAACTGGTGCAGGAATACTGGCGCGAGATCGGCGTTGATATGCAGATTCGCCCGCTAGATGTCAGCCTGTTCCGCGAACGTGAAAACGGCACCAACTGGGACGTACACTCCGAGAAGGAAGAATTCGGCGAGATGTACGCCTACCTGGGCGGCAGCCCCGTGACGCCCGTCAGCACGGCCCCCTGGATTACCTGGTACGATGCTCGCCGCGAGGTTGAAGCCGGCAACGCTGACCTGAGCGACTTCGAGGGTGGCGAACTGCCCGGTGAGGAACCACCGCAGGAAATCATCGAGTTGCTGGACCTGGCGCTGGTCGAGCAGGACGCGACCGTGTATGGCACCGAAGAATATGAGGAAATCTCACGCGAACTCTTCCAGCGCATCGCGGATAACACCTATGCCATCGGCACCGTTGGCGAAACGCCGACCATCCTGATCGCCCGCCCGAACCTGCGCAACCTGCCGCAAGGGGCTGCTCCCTGGTTCGAGAGCGCGCTGAACATCTCGTACTACTCGGCGCAGTGGTTCTACGACGAATCGTAGTGAACGTAACTACTTCGACAATGCCATAACTGCTTAGCCCTCACCCCAAACCCCTCTCCATTGTTGTCTGGGTATGATGGGAGAGGGGGATTGAGTTCTCAAGGGTAGGTTTTTCATGATTGATTGTATTTCATGGCGGCTTGCGCCGCCCCGGACAGGTCAGTGCCCTGTCCCTACAGGGTCGCAATCATTCACAACAGGTCTGTAGGGACGCGCCACTGGTACGTCCGCCACACAGGAACAACGAAAAACCAAACACCTACCCTTGTGAACTCGCTCCCCCTCTCCCATCGTACCCAGACAACAATTGAAAGAGGGGTTTGGGGTGAGGGCTGAGTCGTTACATTGTCGAACTAATCAGCTTGTGGGCGCAGCCGCAGGGTCGCTTGTACGGCGTAATGATCCGACCATGTTAATGGCAAGACACGCGCATCAAGCGTTTCAAAATGGGCTGAATGCCAGATGTAGTCAACACGGATCAGCGGGAAGAATAAAGAGGCCCCTGCGTGTATGACGGGAGCCGTCCAGCCCAAACCGACACCACCTTCGGCCCAGGCATCCTTCAGCACCGCCGCGAAGCGCTTGTAATAATCCGTGCGATCAGAGAAATTGCAGTCGCATAACACAATGACAGGGTGCGGGTCATTGCGGATCATCTCTAGCGCGTCGTTAACGGCGCGGTCTTGTTCGTACCGAATGAGGGCCAGAGGCCGCAAGGTAATTTCTGGGCGGGTGGGGTGCAGGCTATAGACGCTGATGGGTTGGCCAGCGATGCGATAGACAGTGCGGATGCCAGCGTCGTCTATCGGGCGGCCATGCCGATCTTGATAGATGAATTGGGGTGGTTCGATCAGTTCGTTGTTGCTGAAGGTGCCGCGTCGGTTACGAGCGATAATCAGGTCACTGTAGGGTGCCTGTACCTCGACATCATCGTTCAATTCCTGAAAGCCGATAATATCAGCGTCGAAGGCACCAGCCCGCCAGTTCGCCAGTGCGTCCATTGACCCCGCCACATTGTAGGTTATGATATCCAGCGTCAGCCCAGCATCGACATTGCGCACAGGTGCCTTCGGCAATAGAAGCGGCCCATACCAAAAGACAAAGGCCAAGATGCCAGGTAGGGCGTATGCCGCCCATAGCCAACGGTAGCGCGGCACAAGCAAGGCAAGGCACAGCGCTGGCAGCGTCAGCAGGGTCAAGAAGTGCGCGACCATGTTGAACGCTGCGACAATCGGCCAACGCTCACCGACGCTGATATGCAGCAGGATGAACACCGCGACTATCATGCTATAGGTTGCGGCCAGCGCAGCGACCTGATGCCGTAAACTATTGAGGATTGCCTTTGACAGCCGCTTTAGCGCCTCGGCAGCTTGCTTGATGCGCGTTTTCATGGGTGTGCATCCTCGGTAAACAACGTCTGTTTCAGTATTGCATGTAGCGCTAAATCTGCTACCTTGATTTCATCAGAAATTTGTCGGCACAATATGGCGTCGGTTGGCCGCTTGCACCAGCGCACCTTATTCATGAGGGCAATTTTATGAGGGCAACGCCGCGATGAAAACCATTCTCATCGTTATTGGCACCTACTTACCGGGACGGTTGGCCGGTGGGCCGATACGAACGACGTCGAACATGATCGCATGGTTGGGTGATGACTATCGCTTTCTGGTTTTGACTGCGGACCGCGATTTTAGCACACAGACACCATACGAAGGCGTTGAACCCGGCGTGTGGTATCCTGTTGGCAAGGCGCAGGTGCGCTATCTGGCGGCTCATGAACGCTCGCTGCCGGCGTTGGCGCAAATCATCCGCGACACGGCGCATGACCTCTTGTACCTGGACAGCGTGCTAGCAACGCTGAGCATCCAATACCTGCTACTGCGGCGGCTGCGGCTGGTCCCACGCAAACCTGTTATCCTGGTACCAAGAGGTAACCTGGGGTCAGGCGCTATCCAGATAAACAGCAGCAAGAAGCGCGTTTTCTTCGCATTGGCGCGGCTAACGGGCCTGTACGCTGGCTTGCGCTGGCACGCCTCTAGCGCCGACGAAGGCCAGCGCATTCAGCACGTGTTACATGTGCGGCCATCGGCAATCCATGCTATTTCAAATTTGCCTAGCCCGATGCTGGTCCATAGCACGCAGGAAACAGCGACACGCCCGCCTAAAGAGGCCGGGCACGTGCATATGCTTACCCTATCGCGGATTGCACGTAAGAAAAACATCCACTTCTTGTTGGAGGCATTGCGCGCTGTAACGCATCACATCACCTATGATCTGTATGGTCCTATAGAGGATGTCGATTACTGGCACAAGTGCGAACAGATTATTGCAGGGCTACCGCAGAACGTTCAGGTGCGCTATCAGGGTGAAGTGCCCTTTGAGCGGGTGACGGACGTGCTGGCGGGTTATCACCTCTTTGCGCTGCCGACCCTGAATGAAAACTTCGGCCATGTCATCCTGGAGGCGCTTTGCGCGGGGTGCGCGCTGCTCATCAGCGATCAGACGCCCTGGCGCGGTTTGCAAGCTCAGGGCGTCGGTTGGGATTTACCATTAGAGCAGCAGGGTTTTCGCGCCGCATTGCAAGCATTTACGGCGCTGGATGAGGCACAGTTCCAGCAAATGTCAGCCGCGGCCTATGCGCTGGGGCGTGCTTACGTCTTGAATAATGACAACATCCAGCAAACGAAACAGCTTTTTGACGATGCAACGATCCAGCGGACGAAACAGAAAGCGTAGGTGTCATGTCTAGCGCAGACGTAATGCAATCAGCGAATAGCCGGGCTTCATCGTCGCCATTACCATTGGCGATTATTGTGCTTACCTTCAACGAGGCGCTCAACATCGAGCGAACCCTGCGCCTTGCACGACAACTCACCGATAAGATTTATGTGGTGGATTCTGGCAGTACAGATCAGACGTTGGAGCTTGCCAAGCGTTACACCCCCCACATATACGAACATCCATTTGAGAATTACTCTGCACAGCGCAACTGGGCACAACAGATGCTACCCATAGAAGAACAGTGGGTCTTTCATCTGGATGCAGATGAACAGATAACACCGGAACTGGTGCAAGAACTGCGACAGCTTTTTGCAGTCGATGCAAATTTGAGAGATGTCGATGGTTTCCTGGTGGCGCGGCGTGTACATTTCATGGGGCGCTGGATTAAACGAGGTGGCTTGTACCCGGTTTATCACTTGCGGCTTTTCCGCAAGGATAAAGGGGGCTGTGAGAATCGGTTGTACGACCAGCATTTCTACGTCAATGGGACGGTGAGGAAGTTGCAAAACGATATTATTGACACAGTCACCACAAGCCTAGATAAATGGACACAAAGGCACACCCGCTGGGCTATCGCGGAATCGCAGCAACAACTTAATGCTCAAGGTCAGTCTGAAGTGGTCGCAAACCGGGACGGCACAGCAATCGAAAAAAGGCGCTGGGCACGCGAGGCCGTGTATGACCGTTGGCCCTTATTCCTGCGGGCTTTTATGTATTTTGTGTTCCGCTATATCTTGCGCCTGGGCTTCCTGGATGGCCGCGAGGGGTTGATCTTTCATGTGTTACAGGGCTTCTGGTATCGCTTCTATGTCGATGCTTTGATCTATGAGCAGCGACAAAACGAGGACCCATCCAGCATTACGCCAAAGCGCCCCTAGCACACGTTGGCGTTTTCCGAACCTGACATGGCACAAGTATGACATAGGAAGATAGAATCGTGGCATCAACACCCTATAGGACATTCAACACGATCAAAACACCGACCATATCCCCGATATTCGTCTCAGGGATGTGCTTCTTGGTTGCCTTAAATGTGCTGTTCTACCTGCTTACGGATACCATTTATACCTGGTTGCACTACCTGAGCTTATTCGGCTTATTGGTAGCTGTTATCGCTTTTTTCACACATTCTTTCTCCTTCAGCACACGCCTGAACTCGCACTTCAACTTGTTGGAATTGCCGATTTTTTTGTCGTTTACGGTGCTCTTTTGGGAGGGCCTCTTTGGGGTCATCGGTGTTGTTAACCCGGATTACATTGCCGACCAGGTTAACGGTGTTCAGGGTATCTTTAATGGCTTGTTATTGGCTGGCATTGGCCTCGTCGTGCTCTGGATGGGTTACGCGGTTGTATACTTAGACTGGCGAGCAGCAATGCATCGAAGAGAAAGAGCAGCCAGCACACAACCGCAGCAGCAAGATAAGCCGTATGACAACGGCGCGGCAAAACCAGCTTTCACTGGCTTAAGCCGTACTCGTACATTTACGGTATACGGTGTGCTTGTCGCGCTGCGCATCGTTTTAACAGTAAGTGGTTTTCTCGTCTTTGGCGGCGAGAATTTTGGCGAATTTCAGCAAATCTTAAATTACATCACCGCGACGAACGTCTTTTTCCTGTCTATATTCTGTTACTGGGCGTTTACAGGACAGATGTCAACACGGTTCCTGTTGATATTTGTGTTGGTTGAAGTTGGCTTCCAGTTGTTCGCAGGGTGGAGTGGCCGCGCTACTGACATTGTTATTTTCGTTCTGGCGCTTTACTTCTTGTTTCGTGGGCGTCTGCCCATACTGCTGCTCGTGGGTGGCGTCTTCGCCTTCTCCGTCATCGTGCCTGTCATCCGTGAGAGCCGACAGATTGATGATCGGCTGACTTTTATTCAGGGCGGCGTACAGGCAACCACCTTCGAGGCAATACCGCAACGAATAGAAGCGACAATCGACTTGATCCTTGAGCGGCAAAGTGGCCTACTCCAGACGTATTCGGTTGTTCAGGAGCGGACACCTCAGATCGTTCCCTATCGCGATTTTGAGGAAGTTGTCCTGTCACCATTTTTCGTCATACCACGCTTTATTTGGCCATCAAAGCCCGAAACAGGCACTTTAGGTCTGTATGTTGGCCAGGTCTACTTTGACCGCTCAGAAACCTCGAGTACGTCATTTACGACGCCAATGGCTGCGGTTGCTTTCATGTACGGTGGCTATTTTGCAGTAGTCGTCATCATGTTCAGCGTCGGTGTGCTCTTTGGGGTATTATCACGCTTGCTGCTTGTCCCCGCCTTGCGCGACCAACGAACTGACCTATTGGCGGTCTACACGGCGCTGAGCTTCCTGTTCCCAGATCGAATAACGCAGATCATACAATTCTTAATTCAGCAGGGGCTTGTCCTGGCGCTGCTCGTCTGGTTCTTGAACCGCATCCAGGGCAGCCCTCGGATGTTACCGCTCAAGGAGCCATCCACCCAGCCGCAAGCGGGTGCACAAGCGACATCGCCCGCGCCACTCATTCGAGACGCAAACCATGCAGACAAACTTTGAACGCACAACGGTTAGCAGACGGCTGGGTTTTGGGCTTGGCATTTCTATCTTCAAAATGATCGCCCGCAGTAGCTATACAGTATTGCTCGTGCCCCTGTTCTTACGTGCCTGGGGGCCGGATACCTATGGCCGTTGGTTGGCATTAACGGCTATACTGGCGTATATAACGCTGTTAAATTTCGGTGGTCAGAGCTACATCGGCAACCTGCTGACGTTGGATGTCGCCCATAAAGACACTGAGGGGTACAAGAGACACCTCTCCGAAGCGATGTCCTTTTTCATACTGATGTCGGTTGTTGTGCTCTGCGGCTTAGGCTTGCTGATGATGTTGCCGCAACTGAGGTTGCCCGGCATCCAGGGCGTCTTAACGCTATCGGACCGGCTGGTGCTGTTCTTTATCGGTGGCAACCTGGTCCTTGCGATCACGACCGGGGTTTACATTACCAATTATCAGTCACATGGCATGTGGAATAGAAGCAATGTCGTTTATACGCTGGTGGAGTTCATTTCTGTTGCTATTCGCGCCAGCGTGCTGTTACTGGCATTGCCCCCGGCTGTTTTCGCTGCGGTTTACTTCATTGTGCACTGTGTACATATCTTGATTATGGTGTGGGATGTGCGCCGGACGGTTCCCCTGGCGCGTTCGTTCACTTTCTCTTTTCAAGCGGCAAGGCAGGGTATCCGTCATTTGCGCGGCTCTATGTTCTTTTGGTTGATTACGTTCGCGCTTGCGATCAACGATCAGGGCGTGGTGCTGGTGGCATCTGAGGGCTTGGGGGCTGTTGCCGTCAGCTTGTTCGTGACGCACCGTATTGTCGCTAATTTCCTTACGTACCCTATGAATATCGTGCGTGGGCCATTACAACCAGAGCTAACACGTTTAGCAGGTCAGGGGCGCATTGCGGAGCTACAGCGGGTCATGCTTTTCTCGGTACGCCTGATGTCCTTAATTTCGCTGGGCATGGCCATCGGCATCTACGTTTGGATTCCTACGATTTATCCGCTATGGACCGACAACACGCTAGATTTGATGTCAGGCTTGCTGCTGATTATGCTGGGTCAGATGGTGTTGCGTGCTGGCTGGCAAACGGCGGGCTGGGGTAACCTGGCTGCGAATGCGCATCGCGGTGTTGCCAGTGCGCAATTTGTGAACGCTATACTGACGGTGTTGCTGGCGCTGCTTTTCCTGCCTATATACGGCCTTGTTGGTGTCGCCCTGGCTTCTTTGCTGGGTGATATAGCTTGCAGCTTGACCATGTACCCCTTCTTCGCCTCACGCCTGACAAAAGTATCGTCAGTGCGGATTTACGGGGCCATGTTGAGGAGTTGGCTTGCCGCTATCCCCCTGATCGTCGTAATCGCCATCAGCCGGACGCTGTTCGACGACGACGTTAGCTGGAGGTTTGCTGCTACCTTGATCGGCTTCGTTTTTCTATACCCCACATTCCTCTTAAGCCTGGGAAGCCGGGAGACGCACCGCGTCCTCTACGCTGTGGCCAGCCGACTTAAGCTGCTGGCGAAGCGTAAACAGAAGTAGCGCCATGCAACAGCGCGTTCGTGGGGCCTTTGCGGGCGCGGCCTACGAACGCTGCGCTGCCCTGTGATGCCGCCATTCTCGGCGTCCAGGGCGGCGTCAGCCGCATCGACGATGTATTCCCGCCGTGCTGTGCTAGGGCAAGCTCATCGCCAAGGCATCCCCACGCCACATGAACCACGTTCCTTTGTAGGTGTTGTAATAGCGCACTTGCCAGCCATCCTGCTTGTAGTGTTGCATGGCAGTGCGTATCGCCGCTGTATTGCCGTCATCAAAGATCATGACCACATCATCCGTAAGCTGGTCCTGGATTGTGCTGAGGAAGTGCACGCGATCTTCAACGCGATGCGGACCGTCTACAACCACTAAATCGAACGGAGCAGACGCTTGCAAGGTCGCTGCGTCATATTGATAGACCTGTCGGCCACCATCAGCCACCAATGGCGCGTGTTGAACAATGTGTAGCGGCGCTTGGGACGTGTTCAGCCGGTCCAATTCACCCTGGACCAGTGTGGCCCACTGCGCGTCGTCTTCCAGGCTAATCATGCGTGCCTCTGACCGCACGCGCTGTAAATAGGCCAGGATGTAGCGCGATGAGGAACCGCTACCAAGCTCAAGAATGCTGTTTGGGCGTTGCCGACGCACAGCCTCCAGGACTAGCTCGATGAAATCCGGGTGCGCTGCATGTGTGAGGAAGGTCGTCGGCTCTTGCGGGTTAAGCTGAGTGATGGATATGGCGCTTAAGAGCGCCCTGTGCGATTTGTGAAGCTGGTTCAGGTGCAGCCGGATATTCAGGTAGAAAGCCAGGCTTGCACTGAGCGACCATAGCAGTAAGCCAGCGATAATGAGCGTTGGGTCTGTAGCGACCAGGATGCCAATCGCTATCAGGGCGAAGCCCAACAGGAGCAGGCCGCCAACAATGGTATAGGCCCTGTCCGCTTTGAGTTGCTTGAGCAGCCGACGCAAGATTTTCGTTGGGGTCTCTTTTCTCATTGGGGCCTCTTTTCTCGTTGGGGTCTCTTTTCTCATTGGGGTCTCTTTTCTCATTGAGGATGAATCGGGGTAGTTCGTTCGGCAGGGGTGATCTGCTGCGGAAGCCCACCAAACGCGAAATGGTCGTAGCGCAGGTAGCGCAGTAAAGTACGACCAACAGGCAGCAGCAATGGCAACCAGGGCCGCCCCGCCATACGTGCATAGGCCATTGCGGTTAAGCCACCCTCGACAGAGCGAAAATATTCAAACAACCAGGCATATTGCTTATCGCGCTGCGTTGGCGTCATCTTGCGGATAGGCGCTTCCAGGCGTGGTTGCTGTGTAACGGCCTCAATAATTTGCTGAGTGCGTAAGCCTAGACGGTGGTTTTGCTGCACCTCGTCATACCCCCGTCGTGCGATAGCGGCGCGTTCATCCTCATGTGCAAGATAATACGCAACCTTCTGCAACAGTTCTTCCTCCGTGCTGAACGCTTCGTAGTGTTTGCCTTCCTCGAAGAGCTTTTCCTGCCCGGTGTTGTGGCGTCGGGTAATGAGCAACGCCCCACAGGAAAGCGCCTCGAAGAAGCGCATGTTCAGGTCATCCCCAATTGGCAGGTTGACAACGATGCGGGCGCGTGAATACACCTCTGGTATTTCCTCCATCAGATAAACGCGCTGCTCGTTCATGGTGTATTGCTGCGCAAGCTGCGGAATGATGCGCCGCCGCTCGTCGGTATGATGCTGCCCAATAAACGCCAGGTCCAGGTCACGCGGGATGTCGTGCGGATAGAAGACGCTTGTGTCGCAGGCATATGGCAGCCAGATCACGTTTTCTGGTGGGTGTTCATCGAAAGCAGCGACGTAATTGGCTTGTTGGCTGATGACATAATCGAAGAAGCGTGCCAGCCGAAGCCGATGCCCCAGGTTACGATGCATATCATTCAGGATGCACACCGTTGGGAAGGGCGCGTCTTCCATCCCCAGTGGGATCAGGCCGCGCTGCTCTACATACCAGAACACCTCGGCGGGCATATCGGGTTGCTGAAGCAGGTCCGAAAGATGTGTGCCGTGTGCATAGCCCAGCGCAGGCACCTCACCACGATCACGCTTGGTCCCCGTATTAGGTGTCGTCAAAAAATGGACGTTGTGGCCCTGCTGCCTCAGCACATCGAGGTACCAGCGGCTCATGCTGTGGTTTTGTCCATCTGCGGCTGAATACAGAATGTCCATTTATGGCTCACATTTTTTGTGTTGGTTGCTATTTTATTTATCGTCAACGCTCGGCGTCGTGTCAGTACACGTCGGCGCAAACCGACACGATATTTGCGCCGTGCCGTACTAGCGTTCGTGCAGCTTACGGGTATGGAGCAAGTCATCGAGGTGTGCCTGCAATTTATGCTCAAAGACCTCAAATGTAAAGTGTTGTTGCAGGCGTTGGTAGCCCCGTGCACCACACAGCGCGGCAAAGTCTGGATCATGCAAGAAGCGCAGCAAGGCCGCAGCAAGCGCCTCGTTATCATCCCTCGGCACCAGCAGGCCGGTCTCGCCGTCTACGATAATCTCTGCGCCGGATGATACGGTCAGTGCAATGCAAGGCTTGGCATGGTTCATCGCTTCAAGGTAGACGAAGCCGAAGCCATCCCCCACACTGGGCATCGCGAAGACCCGGCAATGCGCATACAGGGCATTGAGCGTTGCATCGCTGACAAAACCGGTAAACACCACAGACGATGCGACACCCAGGCTCTGTGCTTTGGCTCTCAGGCGTTGCTCGTCGTCGCCTTTGCCGACGATAACCAGTTGCGCCTCTGGGTTGCTTGCCAATATAGGCGGCAACGCTTCTAGTAGTGCATCGTGCCCCTTGTGCGCTTGCGATGTATCCAAGCGCCCAACGATGAGCATGACCCCTGCACCTAGCTGCTGCAAAAGGTCGTGATTGATGTCGCCATCGTCTGGGCGGTGCTCTCTCGCCAGGTGCAGCACATGCAGGTCGCTCAGCCATGTGTGCTGCTCATAGGCGCGCTGACGTGTGTAGTTAGAGTTGCACAGGCGCTTGCTGCTGTTGCACACGGCCAGGCGTCGGCTGCGGCTCAGCGCTCGCCAAATTTCCACACCATGAATAAACAACAGATACTGAGCGCGTAAGAAGCCAGGTAGCCAACCCAGTACACGTGCTGGGCCAAGATGCGCGAAGAAAAAGAGCGGCGGACGCGGTTTCAGTGCTGCGCCTAGCAAAGCCAGCCCCATAGCCATCTGATTGCCGTTGAAGTGGCGTACAGGGTGCGCAATGACCGCCTCATCCACTGTGGCAAGTGACCAGACCTTCAGTGACAGGCCGCGCTGAGCACAATAGCTTTGTATGGCAGATAGCGCCAAACGTGCAAATGCCCCGACACCGCCGCTGTCCTTGTTCAGCCCTGGCGTAACCAGAATAATCTCTTGTGTCTGTGATGAGCGGGGGCCGTGCTCTGCATCGTTATGGTTTCGTTTGCGTTCATCCATAGGCGGCGGCATAGGTTAAGCAGTGGTTACCAGGTGTAGCCATAGCGATTTTTCAGTGTTAGCGCGAAAAACCACGCAATTCGCTGGTTTGTGAGGCTCAGGTTGCTTTTCCAGCGATCATCCAATGTAATCGGGCGCTCTTCCCAACGCATCGCGTTACCCGCAACGGCATGGCTCTCGTAGCTACGCATACGGCTCAGGTCTGTCATCGGGTCGACGCCCAACCAGGCCAGCAGGCCGTTAATCGTCTCGGTTGGCGCGGTGGCGAGCGTTTCATAGCGGATGTGTCGATAGAACTCAGGTGAGAAGAGCTGGCTCAGGCGGTTAAATTGCGCATTGCGGATCGTCCAGCGGGCAGATTTACGTATGCACATGACGAGACTATCCGACTCATGGCGTTTGACCATCGAATACACCAATGCGCGTGGGTCCTTCGTCACATGCAAAACGCGCATGTCAAATAGACCTGAGTAATGTAACGCATAGAGCCGGTAAGGGTCTTTAGATGCATCGACCAGCCAGCGCAGGTTGGGCTTTTTTGCTCGTGCAGCTTGCCAAACTTGCCGTAGGTAGGTTGCGTTGGTGTCTGCGTAGGCGAGGTAGGTGTCGTGCATCTTAGCGGACACCCGTCCCCTGAGAATGCTCAGCAAATGCGGCCAGCGCACCGTCATCTCCGGTGTGAAAAGCTGAAACAGCGTCTCAGCCCTTGCAGCCGGAATAGCTGGTAAGATTGGCTGCCAGAAAGGGCACTGCGGGATGTGCGCACCGCAAGCGCACGGCTTGCCATCCGCTACACTGAGCCACAAGCGTTGTGCTTCACCCAACGTCCAGATGTGCGGCGACATACCCAGCAGTAAATCGAGTAGTGTGGAGCCGCTGTAGGCCTCGCTGACGATGTAAACAAGTGGGATTCTCTCAACGGTGTCATTCATGAAGGCCCTTTCCAGCTACGCGCCCAGCGTTGAAAGAGCGTTGAGCACACCACAAACGGCGTCTTCGTAGCTCCATTGCTGGATAATGTCAAGCGAGCGCTGCCCCATCTTTTGACGCAACGCATCATCCTCGCACAGCGTTTGTAGGTGTTTGCCGAGTGTTGCCACGTCGGTTGCCTCGAAAGTATAGCCATTCTCGCCATGATGCACAAGGTCGGGGACCGCGCCGACCTCCGCACTGGCGATAACGGGCAAGCCAGCACACATAACCTCGTTGATAATCAGGCCCCAGGGTTCGTTTTCAGCGGGCAATACAAAGACATCGGCCAGGGCATAGAAGGCCGGCAATTCGGATTGATTGCGAAAGCCCATAAAATGCACATCGGGCACGTCATGCTGCGCCACATAGGTTTTCAGGTTGGCCTCCTCCTCGCCAGAACCCACATAGACAAGCTGCGCCTGTACACCTTGCTCGCGTACATGCCGATAGGCTTGTAACAGGTGGTCGGGGTGCTTGCGGCGCGTTAACTTGGATGCGTATAAGATGACGGGCTTAGCGTAATCTAAATGATATTTGCCGCGTAAGCTGTCGCTTTGCTGGGCATAGCGGCGGCTTGCACTGATGAAGTAATCGTTGTTGACCGTATAGGGTACAAGGTGAATCCGGGAATCTGGCACGCCATGATAACGGTAAAACGCTGCGTTGCGCGTGCCGATGGCCAACAATGCCTTGAACTGGGTATAAAACGCGCTCATGATGGGGCGGCGCACTCGGTTCTTTATCGTAGAGCGTTGTAGCAGCAGATGCGTCTCGCTACGCATGAACAAGGCCGTGCCGAGTAACCGCGCTGCTGCAAAGGCGATTTGCAGCGTCAGGTAGTTATGACCATGAACCCACAAGGCATCATGCCGATTGCGCCGTAGTGCCTGGATGATGCCAGGGTTCACCAGGCTGAAGAAGCCGTTGATGCGCTCGACATTGCGCATATTGGGCAAAAATTCCGCACGGTACCCACTCAGTAGGTCAATATCCCACTGCACCTCCGCCCCGAAGCCTGCATCCACATAGCGCTCAAGCCCCTGGCGGCTGCAATAGTACACAGTCAAGTCAAGCTGTTCTTCTTGAGCGAGACGCTGATATAAGGGTGCAAAATATTGGATCGGGTGCGTTTGCAGGATTGCAAGCGAGTATGTTCTGGCCATGATCTGCTTACCTTTTGGTAGAGGTCGTCGGCGTCACAGTCTAATTGCTTTGTCAGCCGCATTGTAGGTTTATTTATGCCGCGCTGTACCAGCCTGTTTTTGATGCAGATGCCCCGGCCCAGAATCAGGCGGGGCTTGTAATATCTGCGCACAGGCCACTATACTCCTCGGCCATGAGCATAAGCGAAGCATCCAAACGGACTGACAGCGCTGTTTATGAGCGAATTGCAGCGAGACAAACCAACAACCAGCGACCAAATCCCAGTGTCGGACGATTATCGCTCGTTGCAAGCGTTGTTGAACACGCCCTGGCGCATTAGCAACGAGCTACGCCGACGTGTGCTTGTGCCTTTGGTGCGCCTCCAATTTGCCACGAGCGGCATCCACTATGGCGAAGGCTGGCGCATTTTGGGTATGCCAATTCTTCAGCGCCATCGTCAGAGCAGCATTCGCATCGGTGATTACTTCGAGATGCGCTCCTGGTATCGCTCTAACCCGCTGATACCAAATCACCCCGTTGTGCTCGCCACGCGCAAAGCCGACGCCGAGATTATCATTGGCAACCACTGCGGTTTTACAGGCAGTGTCATCGTCGCGGCACAGCGCGTACAAATCGGTGATCGGGTCTTGCTTGGGGCCAATGTCGTCGTCATGGATACGGACTTTCACCCCCTGCACCCAGATCAGCGCCGGGTTGATACGATGAACGCAAACCACGCCCCCGTGATTATCGAGGATGATGTTTTCATCGGTATGAACGCAATGATCCTCAAAGGCGTGCGTATTGGTGCAGGCAGCACCATCGGCGCAGGCAGCGTCGTCGCGAAAGACATACCGCCGCGTTCATTGGCTGCTGGTAATCCGGCGCGGGTCATTCGTTCACTGGACGAGCGCTGATGATTGACCGCAAGCCCGTACAAGCGTGCCTGTACGCACAACTCTAATCCAACTACTGGAAGGCAAAAACCGCCTATGGCCCGCATTCTGCTGCATACACTGGTCTTTTCGCCCGACGGCGTCTCTACATCGCAGCTTCTATCAGAATTGATGGAAGATTTGCAGGGCAAGGGTCACACGATCACGGTATTGACGACGCGGCCACACTATAACCGTGACCCGGACGCAGAAGCCAAGCAACCCTTGCAGCAACGCTTCTTCGGCCTCTACAGCGTCAGTGCTTATCAGGGAATGCGGGTTATTCATACCTGGATGCCACGCAAAGGACAGGGGACGCAGGGACGCCTGCGAGATTATTTCGTGTTCCATCTCATCAGCCTCGTGCTGGGTACATTCATCATCGGGCGTCAGGATGTCGTGCTGGTGCCATCACCGCCGCTGTCTATCGGCGTTATCGGTTGGTTGCTGGCATGGCTGAAGGGTGGTAAGTTCGTCTATAACATCCAAGAGCTATATCCGGCGTTGACCGTTCAGATGGGCCTGACCACCACAGATAGCCTTATTTACAAGCTGATGGCCCGCATGGAGCGTTTCGTTTACGCCCGTGCACATAAAATCAGCTTGATTACGGATTACTTCCGTCAGCATGTGGTCTCGTTGGGCTTTCCAGCGGAAAAGGTGGTGCTGATACCCAATTTTGTCGATACACACTTTATTACCCCACAAGCTAAAGACAACGCCCTGAGCCGGGCACATAACCTCGTGGATAAATTCGTCGTGCAGTATGCCGGTAATATCGGTATGACACAGAGCTTTGATACGATTATCCAAGCCGCAGAGCGCCTACAGGATGAGCCGAATATCCACTTTCTGATTGTCGGCAATGGCGCACGTCGCGACTACCTGCAACAGCAAATCCAGGAGCGCAACCTCGTCAACGTTTTACTGCTGGATTATCAACCACGTTCACAGGTGCCGTTGATCTATGCAAGCGCCGACCTCAGCCTGGTCCCGCTGATGGTCGGCACGGCCCTCACGACCATCCCATCCAAGATTTTCACGATTATGGCCAGTGGGCGTGCCGCACTGGTCGCCGTAGATTATGAATCCGAATTGGTGAGTATTGTGCAAGAGGCCGAGTGTGGGCTAGTCGTGCCGCCAGATGACGCCGACGCGATGGAAGCAGCCATCCGACAGGCCCACGCAGCACCACAGCAGGTACAGCAATACGGTGAGAATGGCCGCCGATACGTCGAAAGCCGCTTTTCACGACGGGCGATCAGCGCACAATATGACCGCCTGATACGCGACCTTTCGCACGAGGCTATAGCAGAGGCTCAGACCGACCATGACTAAGCCGCTGGCGATGGTTACGGGTGCAACGGGTGCCGTCGGGCCGACATTGGTAGAACACTTGCTGCGCGATGGCTATGCAGTGCGCACCCTGAGCCGCAAAGCACCAGCAGCCGGGCTGCTGCCACAAGCAGCCCAACACATTAGCGCGGACATCAACGATGAAACAGCCCTGCGCGACGCGCTGGCAGGTGTGGACGTTGTGTTTCATCTGGCGGCTTTGCTGCACATCGAAAACCCCGGTCCAGAACTGGCTGCTGATTATCGGCGCGTCAACGTAGATGGGGCACGCCGAGTTGCAGAATTGGCTGCGCAAGCCGACGTGCGCAGGTTCGTGTATTTCAGCACGGTCAAGGTGTATGGGTGCCATCAGCGTACACCAGTAACCGAAGACCAGACGCCAGCACCACAAACGCTGTATGCACAGACAAAGCTGGCCGGGGAGCAGGCGGTACAAGCCAGCAACCCGCTTGAAGTCGTCGTGTTACGCCTGTCTGCGGTCTATGGGCCGCGTTTGCGCGGTTCCTGGGCACGCCTTGTACGCGCTATCCGGGCCGAGCGCTTTATTCCAGTCGGCAACTTGCGTAATGTGCACAGCCTCACCCATGTCGCTGATGTGGCACGGGCCGCGCTGCTGGTCGCACAGCATCAGGCCGCCGCCGGACGAGCCTTTAATGTCGTCGGCCATGAAAGCCCCACAATGCAAGCGATACTCAGCGCCATCTACGCCACGTATGAAAAGAAGCTGCCAGCCGTGCGCGTGCCGGCCAGTGCGATGCTACTGGCCGCGTTCAGTCTGGAGAAAGTATTGGCGCTAGGGCAGCGACGTTCCCCGTTGTCGGTGCAGGCATTGCGACAGCTTATTGACGATGAAGCCTACTCTGCTGCTGCCCTGAACGGTCTGGGTTTCGCCCCGCACACCTTATTAACAGAGGGCTGGCGCATCCAGGACGACGAGTGAAGCATAGGCCACATACTGCGCGGCAGGTGGTATCACCGAGAAAGCGACATAAGCGAGGAGGCCCCGAATGACACGCTATCTACTGACTGGTTGTGCAGGCTTTATTGCGTCACACGTAGCGCAACAGCTGCTTGCACAAGGGCATCAGGTGGTCGGCATCGACAACCTGAACGCTGCCTACGACATTCGCCTGAAACGTTGGCGCTTAGAGCGCTTGTTGCAGCAGCCGAATTTTCACTATCATCAGGCAGACATCAGCGATTTTGCCCAGCTTAACGACATTTATAAAACCTATGACGGCACATTCGCAGCCGTGATTAACCTGGCGGCGCGTGCTGGTGTGCGTCAGTCGCTGGCCAACCCCTGGGTATACATCGAGACCAATACAACAGGCACGCTGAACTTGCTGGAATTATGCCGTGAGCACACCGTCGGTAAGTTCATCCTGGCCAGTACCTCATCATTATATGGCACGCACAACACGATGCCCTATTCCGAGGCGACCAACACAGACCGACCCATTTCACCCTATGCAGCCTCCAAGAAGGGGGCTGAGGCGCTGGCCTATACGTATTATAGCCTGTATGGAATTGACACGACGGTGCTGCGCTATTTCACGGTCTATGGCCCTGCTGGTCGTCCAGATATGAGCATCTTTCGTTTTATACAGTGGATTAACGAGGGCAGGCCGGTGACGGTCTTTGGTGATGGCCAGCAATCGCGGGATTTCACGTATGTGCAGGACATCGCACGCGGGACCATCGCCGCTTTGCGGCCTGTGGGCTACGAGATTATCAACCTGGGTTCGGATGAGCCAGTGATCTTGATGACCGTCATACGCAAAATCGAAGAACAACTCGGCAAAAGCGCTAATTTAGTCTTCAAGCCGCGCCACCCAGCCGATGTGACGGCCACCTGGGCTGACATCAGCAAGGCCGAGGCGCTGCTGCAATGGCGTCCACAGACGCACTATGAGCAGGGCTTATCCGAGGCGGTGCAGTGGTATCTTGAAAACCGCGCATGGGCTAAGGACATTGCAACCGGCGTGTGACCCACACTGCGCCAGCGCTCATTTTGGCCTGACGCTGGCATCGTGCAGCGTGTACAATAGCAGGTACGCTTGTGAAGGCAAACACGAAGGCAAATTCATGTCGAAGACTTATGTTGTTACAGGGGGAGCAGGGTTCATCGGCTCACACATCGCGGAACACCTGATCCGCA
>DAOTTW010000182.1:0-10185 GCA_034437615.1 Anaerolineae bacterium
CTATGAGATCGACGCCGAAGCGCAACGCCTGCTGTACTGGCATGAACGCGCAGGCGTCCCGCACACTGTACGTATCATCCCGACGCAACCGCGTGCTTATCAGCCGCAGCCCATGCCCATCTGGTTACGCCTGCTGCTGATTTTACTGGGCGTGTTGCTGCTGCGGGCGCTCTTGCGCCGTTCAGGTGGGCGCGGTTAGCAATTCGTAATTCACCGCTGCCACAATCAGCGCGGGATTCACCACACACGAAAGGCCATGTCTATGCAACGGACCGCTGTAACTATCAAACAAACACCTATCACAGCCGTGTGGCAACGGTTATTGATTGTATGCGCCCTGTTCTCGGCGCTGCCGACGCCTGCACTCGCACAGGACGCACACGATCAAACAGAAAGCAGCGCGACCATGCCCGCACACAGCTACACCTATCATCAGGCCAGCGGCAACCGCTTTGTGCAAGGCGCTGGCCGCTTCCCCGATGTGCAAGCGCTGGATTTTCAGCTCGACATCACGCCCGATTGGGTGCTGCTGTATGAGCGTGATAACACACTGGAAGTCCAGGTCACGGAATTACAAACGGGCCTGACGCAGAGCTTCCGGCAGACAGATCGCAACCTGACATTTGAGATCAGCGCTGGCCCCCAAGCCCTGTATCCGGCGCAAGCTGTGCCCCTGGTCGTGAATCCAGCGGATGCAGCGCCAGCCCCCGAACTGGGGTCGTCGCTTTCGCATCCGGTGCCGATAGCGGCTGATGATGATACAGCGCAGTATGTGTATGTGGCCGATGACGGCGCGCTGGTGCTGTGGCGCGATGGTGGCGATATAAACCGCCTGCTGCTGAACGTGCAGCCTGATGCGCGTCTGGTGGTCAACGATCACGGGCAGATTGCGCTTTATGCTGACGCCACGAATCAGCGCTACGTACACGCCATCATGGGCGACGACCTCGAAGGGGCTGCGCTGGTGGTGCTGGAAGTGGTCGATAAGGCGCTGGTGGCTGTGGCCCGTGTGGATTTGCCCGGTGATAGCATTTATGAGGGTTTAGCGCCGCTGTGGGCCGATATTGACGGTGACGGTGTGCAGGATGTAGTGACGACAGTGGCCAATCGGCGCGGTGGGGCGCAGGTGCGTGCCTACCTGTTTGATGGCCAGCAATTCACCCGCGAAGTTGACGGTCCGGCCATTGGGCAGGGCTTCCGCTGGCGGCATCAACTGGCCTGGGGCGCGTTTGGCACGGATGGCGAAAACGAACTGGTTGAAGTGCTGACGCCGCATATCGGGGGCGTGGTCGGCTTCTATCGCTACACGGGTGATGCGCTGCAAATCGTCGCACGCGCACCGGGCTACACCTCGCACATCATCAATTCGCGTAATCTGGATATGGCCGTCGCTGCTGATTTTAACGGCGATGGCACACCCGAACTCGCCGTCCCGACGCAGGACCGCAGGCGCGTGGTCGGCTTGCAGCGCGTGCCGGATGGCGTGCGTGAGGTGTGGTCATTGTCTGTTGGGTCTGGCCGCGTTATCAGCAACTTAAGTGCGCTGGCATTAACGGATGGTGGTCTCGCGCTGGCAATCGGCACAGATGATAATCGTCTGCGTGTGTGGGTGCCCCGCTCATGATACAATCCAGACATGATATATAGCACACGACACGCACAAGGTAGGATTGCAGCATGACTGAACTGAACATCAACGTGCAGGCCATGACCGATTTTCTGCTGGGCCTGCTGGATACCCCCAGCCCGACCGGGTATCACCCGGAGGCCATCGCCTATACGCGCAAAGCCTTTGAAGGACTCGGCATCAGTGAATTAACGCTGGCAGAGACGAAAAAAGGCGCACTGCTGATGACGTGGCGCGGCGATAGCGACGAAGCCCCCGTCGGCTTGACAGCGCATATCGACACGCTGGGCTTCATGGTCAAGCAGATTATGGGCGACGGGCTGCTGAAGCTCAGCCCGCTAGGGGGCATCCTGTGGGCTGGGACCGAATTTGAGAACTGCACAGTGCGCACGCACGACGACCAGCGCTACCGGGGCAACATCATCCTGAACGACCCCAGCGTACACGTAAACCCCAACGCCAGCAGCGAAAAGCGCAACGGCGACACGATGCGTTTGCGGCTGGATGCGAAGGTCAGCAACGCCGACGACGTGCGTGCGCTCGGCATTGAGGTCGGGGATTTCGTGTTTCTCGATCCACGCGCAGAAGTGACCGAAAGCGGCTATATTCGTTCGCGCTTCTTGGATGATAAGGCGAGTGTGGCCTGCATCTACGGTGCGCTGCAAGCGCTAAAAGACGCTGGCAAACGCCCGGCGCAGGATACCGCTATTATCATCAGCAACTATGAGGAGGTCGGGCACGGTGCAGCAGCCGGTTGGCCGCTTGAATTGTGCGAATTGGTGACGATTGACATGGGCGCGATTGGCAACGGGCAGAACGGCGACGAGTATTCGGTGTCTATCTGCGTTAAGGATGGCGGCGGCCCCTATCACTTCGATGTGAATAACAAGCTGCGTCGTCTGGTAACTGAGCATAACATCCAGCACAAAATCGACATCTACGTGTATTACGCCTCCGATGGCACGGCGTTCTGGCGTGCGGGTGGTGATGCAAAGGTCGGCTTGATCGGGCCGGGTGTCGCGGCATCACATGGTTACGAGCGCACCCATCAGGACAGTTTGCTGCATAGCGCCCACCTGATCGCCCGCTATTTGCTGGATAATGAACCTGCATAAGCAGCATTTCACCCTAACAATGTAAGCGCCGAATGTTGTATGTTTTGGGCACACTGATTTTTTGCAAAAGACCTAAAACCCTAGAGACCTAAAACCCTAAGACCCTAAAAATGGAGAATCTTCACCGTGCAAATTGTAACCTTTACCCGCAGCACGCCGGACACGGCGGCGAAAGTCGAAGTGGACGCAAACGGCGCGGTCACCTGGGGTAACGCTGAGCTAGTCGTGAATCCCTGGGATGAATACGCGCTGGAAGAAGCCATTCAGCAGGCCAAAAACACGGGCGGCAAAGCCATCGTCATCGCTATCGGGCCGGAGATGCACAACGAAGCGCTGAAACATGCGCTGGCGATGGGCCTGAACGATGCAGCCCGTGTCTGGCAGGATGGCCTGAACGTAACCGACGCGCTGACCTGGGCGAAGCTGGCAACGGGCGCTGTGCAGCAGGTCGCAGGGGCGCAACTGGTGATTTTTGGCAAGGAAAGCGTGGATGTCGGCACCGACCAGCACACCTACATGACCGCACGCAAACTGGGCTGGACCATGCTTAGCTACGTGTCGAAAATCCTGGCAGTAGACGAGGCTGGCGGCACCATCAAAGTCGAAAAGACCTATGAGCAGGGCAAGCAAATCGTCACTGCCCGGCTACCTGCCGTGATTAGCGTGATGAAGGGCATCAACGAGCCACGCTACCCGTCCTTTATCGGCATCCGCAAAGCGAGCAAGGCCAAAATCCCTGAATGGAGCGCCGCCGATTTAGGTGTGGACCTGCCCGCGAACGCAACCAGCAACGACGGTTATCAGAACCCACCTGTGCGCGAGGTCAAAACCGAGATGATCGACGGTGAGAGCGCCGAGGAGAAAGCCGCCGCGTTGCTGGCCAAATTAGCCGAGGAAAAAATGCTGTAAGGCCATCCCAACAAAATAATGGACACGGCAAGCCGTGTCCCTACGAACGATGCCCTGTAGGGACACCCTTCTGGGTGTCCGAGCGGCGTCAGCCGCATTGCCTTCTGCGCGTCCGTTATACGAAATATGATTGTGATGTAAATTAGCTCGATAATAGATGAGGAATTAAAAATGACTGCTGTTTACGTATGGATCGAGACATTTAACGGCAAGCCCGTATCAACAGCCTGGGAAGGGCTGGGTGCAGCGCGTCCGCTGGCGGATCAGTTCGGTGTGCCGCTGACCGCGCTGGTATTCGGTGAGAACGCCAGCGGCATCGCACAGACCGCAGGCCAATATGGAGCCGATGCCGCCCTGGTGTGCGAAGATAGCTCGCTGGCAGAGTTCCGTTTGGAGCCGTATGCAGCCCTGCTGAGCAAACTCGTGCAGGCTAACGCGCCCAGGCTCGTGCTGGCGGTTGGCAGCAATCGCGGGCGTGAATTGCTAGCTGCATCGGCTGCGGATACCGATAGCCCCATGCTGCCCGACGCCACCGACATCACGCTAAATGCTGATGCGATCAAGGTCATGCGTCCGGCCTATGCAGGCAAGCTGCTGAACGAGATGTCGGCCAGCGCTGCGACGGTTTTCATCAGCACACGCGGGCGTGCCTTCGCGCCCCTGACCAAAAATGCCGACGCTAGCATTGACGTAGCGAGCGTCGAAGCCGCTATGGACGAGGACGCCATCAGCACGAAGGTCGAGGCGTTCGAGGCCGAGACGGATCAGGTCAGCCTGACGGACGCAGCGATTATCGTCAGTGGCGGGCGTGGCATGGCCAATAACCCGGCAGAGCCACCCACAGACGCCACCGACCCGACCATCTGGAAGGCACAGCATGGGTTTGCGCATACGCTGCAACCGCTGGCCGATGCGCTAGGGGCTGCGTTGGGCGCAAGCCGCGCCGCTGTGGACGCTGGCTATATTGATTATGAGCATCAAGTGGGGCAAACGGGCAAGACGGTCAACCCGGATGTGTATATTGCGACGGGCATCAGCGGCGCGATTCAGCATCAGGCCGGGATGCGCAACAGCAAAATTATCGTGGCCATCAACAAAGACCCCGATGCGCCGATTTTCAAGCTGGCGCGTTATGGCATCGTAGGCGACCTGTACGACATCATTCCGGCGCTAACAGCAGCCATCAAGCAGCGCAATGGCTCCTAACTTGCTGGGCTGTGTGTGGCAATTTGCAGGCACGCAGCCCAGCGTCCACAGGGCATCGTTCTGGGTGTCCGAGCGGCGTCAGCCGCATTGCCGATGTTGCAAGGATTTGACTTGTTTTTTAGCTGGAAAAGTCTTACAGGGCGTAACGCATGTGCCATACCGTGCGCTTGACGCGAAAGCGATAGCCGCGCAGCAGCTCGCTAATCGGCTCGTCGTCCTGGGGATGCTCGATGCTCAGCGGCGTATGATGCAAGCGCCGCAGGACGTTGTTCAGCAGCGATTCCGCGTAATAAGTACCCTGTGCCGCGTCTGTCAGCAGCGTCATGCGCGTGCGCGATGAGCCGATGCCGCTTTCCAGCCACAACGAGGCCAGGATGCGCCGTTCGTCGTCGCTGCGGATAATCAAGCGCTCCACACCGCTGAAGGCGAACAGATCGCTGAGGTGCTGCCAGAGCGTGCGATGAAATAGTTCAGGGTGCAGGGGTTTCAGCCAGCCTACCCCGCCACGCTCAGCAGAGCGCACTTGCTGCGCCAGCGCATATTCAGCACGCCATTCGCTGCTGCGCCGCCGCGTGATAAACACATCGTCACGGTGCAGCGCTTGCGGCGCACCCACCAGGCTCGAACGGTCCCAGGTAGTGAAGGCACGCTCGCGTGCAAAGCCCAGCGCTTCATACAGGTTGATAGCCGCGTCGTTCTGATAATCCACCTGTAGGATCGCCTGCTTGCCGTCCTTGCGCCGGATGCCGTCTAAGCTGGCTTGCATCAGGCGCTTGGCGATGCCGCGCCGCTGATAATCCGGGTGTACGCCCACATTAGCGACGATCCAGGCTTCGCCGCGTGAACCGGGCCAGCTTGCCGGATAAATCGACACATTGCCGACAAGCCGCCCATCTTCAATCCATACATAGCCCATGCTGATGCCCAGCGCCAGGTCGTTTATGCGGCTGATGAAGCCCAGGCCAGCGCCCAGCTTGCTCAAATAGCGCATCTCACGGATGGCTTGCCGCCCGTTTTCGTCCATGCTCTCACGAAAGACCAGTTCAATCAGGTCGGCCAGCGGCCCCAGGTCTGTGCGTAGGTTTACCGGTCGGATGCCAGATGCTATGTGGGTTGTGTCGTCGGGGGGTGGGCTGACCGTGATAATCACCGCGTAAACCTTCACTCACTCTCGTTCATCAATTGCATTTATGGGCTGCCGTCGGATGCACCACTTACCTGTATGGTAACGCCTGTACTAAACCATGCTAAGCTGACCAGCACAATAAAAGCTTTACATCTAATGAGCGTGCGCTGTGTTACACTACGTAAGCAAGCAGCAGGACTTTTTTCTCATCCACCGATTATAACTGCTTGCGCATGTGTAACAGCTTCATCGCAAAGGGTCATCTATGTTGTATCATCCGCAATACCAACGTAAGCATGAGGTCGGTCAGGGGCTAGTGGAATACGCCCTGATTCTGATACTGGTGGCTGTAGTCGTAATCGCTATCCTCACGTTGTTGGGTCCAACGCTCGGCAACACCTTCTCGAATATCCTCACGGCGATTGAACTACGTGGCTGAGCGACCATTGGACCACGAACTGTAGGGACGTGCGATGGCGCGTCCCGCCCTGCCTATTTTCATTGCCAGAACGTTTTCTCAATCTCCCGCAATTCAGCTTCACGCTGCGCATAATCCGGCATGTGCAGCGCCACCAGCGCCCAAAATTGCGGCCCATGATTTAGCTCCTGCAAATGCGCCAACTCATGACACACCACGTACTCCACGATATGACGCGGTAGCCAGCTTAAGCGCGTATTCAGCGTGACCGTCGCCCGCTCCGTACACGACCCCCAGCGGCGGTGCATCTCTCGTAGCGTGACGCGCTTGGGGTGCAGGTTCATCAGCCCCGCGTAATGCGCTACCATTTGCAGGATGTCATCACGCGGCGTCTGTTCGGTGGGTGCTTGTGGCAGCCTGCCCCGATTTTTCTTCAGATAGCTGCTGATAAAGCGCTGCACCTGCGGGTCGTTCGGGTCGGCATAGGTCGGGATGAACACCTCAAGGTAGCCAGGAATCGGGCGTATCATGATGGTTTTGCGCTTCTGCCGCCGGATTTTCACCGGATAGCTGTACGCTTTAGGCTTGGGTTGTTTGGGCATCGGATTCTGCAATCATGCTTCGCTGTCTTGATTTAGGCTTTTGCATCTAAAAAACAAGCAATGCGGCTGACGCCGCTCGGACACCTAGAAGAGTGTCCCTATACGGCATCGTTCGTAAGGACACGGCAAGCCGTGTCCGCAAACCAGGCCCATTATTTTGCTGAGATGGCCTTACGTGCCCGCCAGCGCCGGGTCGTTCAGCCAGATGTCCGTCGAGAAGAGCGTCGTACCCTCGATAATCAGGTTCGTTGAATAGCCATACGGCAATTCGTACACATTCAGGCCGTTGAACTGTTGCAGCACCGGCAACACCTGCCCCGTAGAGTTATTCACCACGCGCACCACTGGCTCACAGGCGATCTGTGCGACCTCGCGGCAGATTTCGAGCGTCACCTGTGCGCTGTTCGTCTCTGGTTGCTGCGCCACATAGTTCACGCGGATGTGGTTCCAGCTTACCTGTGTGCGGTCGCCGTCGGCGGCGATCTGTTCCGGTGCGATGGCGGCCTGTGGCGTGGCGGCGGTGATGACCTCAAATAGCGCGCCGCTGCCTGTCGGTGTGGGTGTGGAGCGCGGGCCGCTGCACCAATTCGCATCACAGAAGGTCAACGGGCGCACGCCTTCCAGCGTCGGCAAGCTCTGGAATACCTCCGGCTCCAGCGTCGTCCAGCGCAGGTCAACATACACCGCGAAGTTCTCGCCACTGACGAACATCATGGTCGATTCGTTAAAGTTGCGATACCAGGCCCGAAACTCTGTGCCAAGCGGCATCGGCCCCATGTATTGCGTCGCGGCAACGTCTAAATAGCTGAAGGCGTTCTCGCTGCTGGCCAGGAAGCGCTCGTTCTCACGATCAACGACCTCATCAGGTGTCACAGGTGGGTTTTCGGCCAGGTTATTGGCTGCGAAGGCCACACGCTGGCAATAATTCTCGCTGCCAATCGTCTCCGGGGAGGCTGAGAATTCGAGGGCGGTTTCGGCCAGTAGCACCAGGTTCTGAACAGCAGGCTCACAGCGGATAATCGGGTCGATGCCTTGCCAACCACGCGGACGCACCCCCGCACTCAGCGCCGCATCCGTCACCAGTTCCAGGTCAAAGCGCAGATTACGCGCATTGACAATCTGTGAGCTAGTCAGCGCCCCAATCCACCCCGGCGGACGCCGCCCCGGTGCGACCACCGCATCCGCCAGCAGTTCCAGGTCGTTCAGGATGTCCGGGGCCAGCGTGCCAGAGTTGATGTCTGTGTTGCGAATCCAGCCCGCTGGCCGTGTATCGAGGCCGAAAGTCTCATCAGCGATGCGTTCCAGATCGCCACGAATGGCCAGAATCGTCCCAGGGATGTTCTCGGCATCGCGGGATTCGTCAAAGGCTGTTGCGACGAGTTCGCTTTCAAGCTGCGCCGCCAGCGAACGGCAGTAATCAACCACGCCTTCGCCCACAGTCGGCTGCACGCCGTAATACAGGTCCAGCAGATACACGGTGTTCTGCACGGTGCGGCTGCACACCGCAGACGGTTCACCCCCGACCCAGCTTGAAGGCCGGATGTCGTCGCCAATGACTTCATCGGCGCTTAATTCGAGGTCGTGGCGCACATTGCGCAGCACCAGATCAGGCAGTGTGGTCGTCGCGCCGATCCAGTTCTCCGGGCGGCTGCCCTCACCATACACGTCATTCGCCAGCAGTTCGTTATCGAACCACAGGTTCGCTAGCGCATTGGCGGCACCCAGTTCACTCGGCCCGTTCCAATCCGGCGGGCGGCTGCCACCGCCAAAAACGCGGTCTGCCAGCGCTTCGAGGTCCAGCCGAATATCTAAAATTTGCCCCTCGAAGGCGGCTGCTTGCTGCGGTGGGCGGGCGTCAACGGGTTGGCTGGCCTCTCGCAAGCCTGCCGCTGCGCCAAACAGGAATAACAACGCGATTACGATTGTGTGCCTATGCCGTCTCATGATGTGTTATCTATCGTTCCCGTGTGTCCATTTGGAACCTATTATACAACGCTCATCTCAAACGCGCAGGCGGCGTTTAGTCCTTGTCGTCGTCGCCACCGCCGAATTCGGCTTCCCAGGCGTCGATGTCATCCCACGACAGGCTGTTGTCTTTGTTGCCGCGCCCCCGGTTGACCTGCGGTTTTTGCCTGGTGTGGCGCTTGGCGGTCTCTTCGCCCGTCTTGTCGATGGAGCGCGTCACGTGGTCGATGCGTGCGTTATCGGGGTTTTCGGGGTCACCGCCGAAAAGCGTCATCCAGGCGTCAATCTGGCTCTGGCCCAGCTTGATATTGGCGCGTTCGCCCATCTCTGGCGTCACCAGCGGCTCATTCAGCGGTGTATGGCCATTTTCGCCCTTGCGCTGCTTGCCGCCTTTAGCGTTGCGGCCTTCGATGGCGTCGCGTCTGGCGAGCTTCCGCTGGCGTTGCCAGTTCGGGGGTAGGTCAGTCGGTGGCGGCAGGCCCAACGTGCTGCCGATTTCGTCGTTGGGGTCGAAGCCGAAGATGCGCATCCACTCCGCGACCTGATTCGGCGTCAGATATACGTCGCTGCGCTCGCCCACGTCAGGCTGTAGGCGCTTGGGCGGCACCAGCTTCGTCGCAAATTCCACACAGCGCAGCCCCTCCATACCGCGCCGTTCTGCGGCGGCCAATACCTCACGGTCCGACGACACCACAATCCACGAGCGCACGTCTGCTTCTTTCTTGATGCGCTGGCGGATGATGCTGTCGGCGTCGCTGTGCTTGGAGGAGGCGAACACGACTTTGACGGAATACGTAGATAGCTGCGAATGGCCGCCGGGTAAGCCCTCATCGAAGACGACGACGATTTTACGCCGTTCACGGGCCGCAAAGCCGCGTAGCTTCAGCACGAGCTTGGCCTCGTCGTGCGGGTCGGATAGGTCTATATCGGGCAAATACGAGATCAGGTTGTGTCCGTCGATTAGATAAGGCATGGCGTTGCCTGGGTGATTATGCTTGCTCGGTCAGATATACACTTATGCTATCATAGGCGACTAGCTGAATGCAGCGATGCGACCTCTCGCTCATTGTCGCCTAAGGAGCCATATGCTATAGTCTGTGGCACACAAGCCGCTGTAATGCAAGTTTCGATGCACATTTGATTGACGAGATACACAACGTAAGGTCGGAGCATGTCGCTGCGTTCAATGATTCCGTTTTTGATGCTGGTCTTTGTCG
>DAOTTW010000183.1:0-13566 GCA_034437615.1 Anaerolineae bacterium
TCGGTAGCTGTGCGATGACCTGCACGAGTGTCTTAGCCGGAATGACCTCGATCACGTTATTCGGCAGGATAAACGGCGCTGCGCGATAATTCAGGTTAGTGCTCGTTTGAGCGCGGCAGATGCCGTCATTGGGTATGTTGGGCGTGGGGTTGGTGGGGGGTTGCGGCGTAATGGGGATGGGAGAGAAGCCGCCGCCATCACCCTCAGCGCTACCAGCATCGTCATTGGCAACCACCTGAATCGTCAGCTCGGCTGGTTCGCTGATGACGCTGCCCCGAAAAGCGATGACCTCTAATATTACGTTGCCCGTTGTGCGCGGGGTATAGCTGAGCGTGCGCTCTAGCAGGGCATCACCGCCTGGGTTATCCGATAGGCTGGTGCGCACGATGTCCCCATTCGCCAGTAATTGCACGCGATTGATGCCGTCCGCATCTGTGGCACGCACGTCCACCTGTACGAGTGTATCCACCTGAACGGTTGTGTTGTCCTCTGGCGCGAGAATTTCGACCTGCGGCAAGCTATCCGGGGTGGAGTTGGTTGGTGCTGTTGCCGTCGGTGTGGCGGTTGGTGCGCCGCTGGACCCAGCGAGGTTGCAGGCGGACAATAGCAGCAGCAGTGTTATCGACAGCAAACTCACAGTGAATTGCATGGCTAGCGTTTGCGTGTGCATCGTGCGTCCTCAAACATAAGGAACCACAAAATCGCAGAGGTCACAAAGCAACTTGTGGTCGCTCTGTTTCCTTTGCGGTTTTGCGGTTTTGTGGCTTCGTGGCTTTGTGGTTCTAGAAAAACCAGGTTAGGCGAACCGCAAGCAAACGTGAAAGGGTTAGCTGATCGGCTCTTTGTAGATGATATAGCGGCCCATGTCATCGCCTTTTGCAATGCATGTATCCAGGTCTACCTTGAATTCATTGCCGCCAGACACCCAGCGCAAACCCTCTTGCAGCAAGCCCTGGCCGACGAAGCAAACCGAGCGGTCTGATGTGCGTTCCCAGCACATCGGGCAGCGCTCTAGCGTGTAGATGATTTTGTCGTTGCCCTCATCGTACACGTTGGAAATTTGGTCCGAGAATTGCGAGAAGATGTTGGCCATTGCCGGCACGCCGATCTTCAGCTTGGCGTTGAGCGGCAGCACCTTAAACGCGAGGTCACCCACACCGGCCAACGCGCCAAACGCACGCAAGCCCTGCGCGAACGTCGCACGCCCCGCACGCAACGCCAGGCCACGCCCGCCACGTGGGCCGTACATTTCTTCCAGGGCTATATTGAGCGCCGTATAATCTGCAAAGTCGAATTCTTTTTCCAGGTTATCCGGCGGATAGTTACCGATCAGGTGGGCAAGCCCCGCCAAATTCAGGATGGCCTTCAGGCCGTTTTCACCCATCACTTCTTCCATCGCTTCGATAGTAATGCGGGCGAACTTATTTGGATAATAGTAACCCGCTTTTTTTCTCTCCGCTGGCATATGCCCGGCCTCCATAACAGTCAACGAGCCGCTTGGCAGCTTGTTGGTGGCAAATGATTAAGTCAAATTTTATTATGCGGATAGCAGCGAACGATTATGGCTCGTATTTTAACGGTACACGGCCATTATAGCAAACGATCTACAGTAGGGATAACGGCGCTTTAAAAACCCGTTAGCATCGGTCACATAATCGGGTGCGGCCTGAGTCTTGCTCAACCGGAGATGACGACGAGTGGGTCCGGTTGTGTGGCTTGCGCGGGCAAGCGCCCCTGCATACTCCAGGGACCCGTCCACGTGATTTCCAGGTCGATGACCGCACCACGACGGTCTGGCTGTGTCGGGTCATTGTCCTCGAAGAACACCAGCTTATTTTGCGGCGTGCGTCCGCGCCATTTGCCTTTGTGCTGGTCCTCGATCAGCACGGGGATTGTCTGGCCGAGGAACTTCTGGTTGATCTCTGCTACGACGCGGCCCTGTAACTCATCGAGCATCTGAAAGCGGCGCTTTTTCTCGTCTTCTGGCACGTCGTCGGCCATCTTGCGGGCGCTGACCGTGTGCGGACGTGGGCTATAGCGTGCTAGATGTGCCTTGTCCAGCTTGAGTTCTTCCAACAGCCTGTAGGTCTCCATGAATTGCGCTTCGGTCTCACCGGAGAAGCCCACGATGATGTCGGTATGAATGGCCACATTCGGGATGCGCTGGCGGATTTTCGCTACTAAGCGCCGATACTGGTCTGCTGTGTAACCGCGCCGCATTTTGGCCAGCACGTCGTCGTCACCTGCTTGAACGGGCACTTCGATGTGTGGCATCACGCGGGGCAATGCTGCGACGGTATCCAGCAGCTTCTCCGTCATCCAGTTGGGGTGGCTGGTCAAGAAGCGGATGCGCTCTATGCCTGTTTCCTCTGCGGCATCGTGGCTGATGCGCAGTAAATCGGCTAAATCGGGGCCATCAGGGATGTCTTTGCCGTAGCGGTCCACGATCTGACCCAGCAGTGTAACCTCTTTTACGCCTTGTTCGGCCAGGCTACGCATGTGGTTAACGATTTCACCCACGCTGCGGCTGCGTTCGACGCCGCGCCGGAAGGGAATAATGCAGAACGTGCAGGCGTGTGAACAGCCATAGACGACAGGCACATGTGCACTCACCAGATTGCCGCGCTCATGATCTGGCAGGATAAGCCGACCCGCTTCATAGTCGACAGGCCCTTCGCTGGCCTGATCCTGAATGCTATCGCGCTGTTCGCGTGCCCGCGCCTCGATCTGCAAGACCTCGTTTTCGCTCAGGCGACCTTGCAAGAAACTCACCATCGGGTCCGGCTCTGAGGGGGGCATAAAGACATCCACATAGGGCAGCTTTTTACGCAGGCGCAGGGGATCACGCACACCGACCAGACAGCCCATAACACCGATCACGAGATCGGGGTTCTCCTGCTTGCGTTGCGCCAGCATTTGCAGGCGGCCATAGGCTTTGTCCTCGGCGCTCTGGCGCACAACGCAGGTATTCACTACCACAATATCGGCTGTGTCGGGTTCTGGCGCGGCATGGTAGCCCATGCGCTCCAATTCCGACGCCAGATGTTGCGAGTCAGCGACATTCATTTGACAACCCAGGGTCCAGATGTGGTAATGCATCACGCGGCTACGTCTCTTTACTCTCTATTGCGTTTATTCTCTGTTGCGTTTATTTCTAGCGGATCACGCACATTTGTAGTTGGCATTGTAGCGAAGGGGCTACAGGGCGTCAATGTAATGCTGTGTGGGGTAGTGGGTCGCACGCGACAAGAAAAGGTGGCACCACATAACAGCGTGGTCGTGTTTTGACGGCGCGAGCCACCATAAAACACGGTCAGCTATCAAAAACCTACCGCTGAAAAGGGCGATTGAGGCTGTGAGGGCCGAGTAGTTCCCTAAAATAAGCGTTGACGCAATCAAGCGCTAGCACCTATAATCTCGTAGGTCAAACGATGATCCGTAAATCCTCAAGCGGATTTGCAAAACAGTGCCAAACTGTTTGCGAAGGGCGATTAGCTCAATTGGCAGAGCGCCGCGTTTACACCGCGTAGGTTAGAAGTTCGAGTCTTCTATCGCCCATATACATCAAATCATGAAAACATTCGCACAGGCGGGTGTTTTTTTCGTTTGCATCTGGTGCCACATCACCGAGCATTCGGCAACAATCAACCGAGATGCATACGACACCTAACCGTTGGTTGCGTATCGAATTCGGTTGAAACGTGTTGTTGGGTTTCGGACGCGCCGAGGCGCGTCCCTACAAGCACGTTCTGTAGGGATGCCATTCATGGCGTCCGCCGAAAATCAACCGAGATGGATATAACCCCCCGTTTCTTCGTAGGCGTTTGGGCGTTTTCATGGTATAAATACAGTAACAGACGTTACAACCAAGTTACCCGGACGTTTGCCTATGGTATCCGTTAGTCCATCACAAGCTCAATCACAAGCTAGTTTGAATATCCTCGTTGTAGAAGACGACGAGGATACCGCCGAAGTGGTCTGCACGCTGCTGAACGACGCAGGCTATACGACCACAGCGGTAATGACGGGCGACCATGCCCTCAATGAAATCTCGCAGGCCAAGCCAGACCTCGTACTGCTGGATTTGAAGCTGCCCGACATCAACGGGCTAGAGATTCTGCGCAAGGTCCGCTCACACTCGTTCATGCCTATGATTATCCTCAGCGGTATGGGGCAGGACAGCGATGGCGTGGTGGCGCTCGAAGAAGGGGCCGATGATTACATGGCGAAGCCTTTCGTGCCCGAAGAGCTTGTCGCCCGCGTAAAGGCGCTGCTGCGGCGCGTGGAATGGACGCCGAAGCCCGAAGTACAGCTGACGGTGCGCCAACTCGAACTCGATATGCCGCGCCGCCAGGCGATCATACGCGGTAAAACGCTGCATCTGACGCCGATTGAATACGGCATTCTGGTCACGCTGATGCGCAATGCGGGCAAGGTCGTCACGCATCAGGAAATGCTGCGGGCGGTGTGGGGCAAGGATGTGCGCGGCGATTACTCCGTGCTGCGTGTGAATGTCTCCCGCTTGCGCCAGAAGCTCGAAGAAAACCCACGTCGCCCCCAGTACATCGTAACTGCGCCGAGTCAGGGGTATTGGATGCCCGGTAATTCGCGCTAGAATAGTTTGCGTGGATTCACACGACTATAAAGCGAGAAAATGATGCCGGGCGATTATGATGTGCTGTACCGCGTTTACAATGAATTGGGGATGAGTGAATTTGCCCACAGCTTCGCGCCGCGTATGCTGGATTTTATGCAGCGCCACGATTGGATGGGTCGGCAAGTGCTGGACCTGGGTAGCGGTACGGGCGCGGGCATGGAGTGGTTGGCGCAGCACGGCTACTTCACGACGGGCGTCGATCAGTCGCCGGATATGCTGGACATCGGCCAACGCTACTACGCTAAAAACGGCTACGATGTGCGCTGGGAGGAGCAAGACATCCGTGAGCTAAAGCACCTCAGCAATTTTGACTTGGCGCTGGCCTTCGACGTAATCCACGAACTCGAAAGCCTTAAGGATTTAGAAGCAGCCTTTCGCAGCGTACACACCACGCTGAAGGCGGGCAAGTCGTTCGTCTTCGACCTATACACGCTACAGGGCTTGCTACAGCGCAACGAACCCGGCAGCATGTACCTGTACGAAAGTCCGCTGCTGGAAATCTTTGGCGTCAACCACTTCGATTACGAAAAGCAAACCCAGACGCGCCGCTTTGTAATCTTCCAGAATACGGGCCAGGGCTGGCAGCGCTATGCAGGCCGCCGCATCCTGCGTGCATACCCCATTCAGGCCGTCGTCGCGCTGGTGCAGCGCTGTGGGTTTGCGGTTTCACACGTTTTACAAACGGACCTCTCACCGTTTGTCCCAGGCAAAACGCAAGCCCCCAGGGTTATCATAGTGGCCGAAAAACGTTAAAATTTGCCCTTAAACGAGTTTTTGCAGGACAAATCACATGGTTGCAGTACAACCCTCTTCTGAATCACAGAGCGCAGCATCGGCAACAACAGGCGCACAAGCACAGCAGACCGAACGCATGGAATTCCCGGTGGATGCAGAACATAGCGGCATCCGTGCGGCGGGATGCGGCGCGTTTACGGTGCTTCTCGTCGTTGGCTTCGTCCTCGGCAATATATTGATCGCCAACGGTGCCGTTTTCGGCCTGATATTAGGGCTGGCCACCGCTGCGGTTGGCGCACAATTGCTGGATCGTTACCTCAAGCAAAATTGGCCCAGTGGTCGCAAGCTGGTTATCACCCCAGAGCGCGTGCTCCTCTCGCGCCATGACAAGGTCGAGCGCCAGATCAACCCACAGCAGCAGGTCAACCCGCTGTTCTGGTGCTTCCCGGTCAAGCGCGGTGGCCGCGTGAAAAAGGGCTGGTTCGTGGTGGCGCTTTCGCTGGCGCAGGATGAGACCTTCGTCCCGATGTACAGCTTCTTCCCGCCGGATGCGATAGATAATTTGCCGCTGGCCGAGCGCTTTGAGCAACTTCAGCGCCCCAGCAAGGTCAACACAGGCTCCGAGCGTGAGATGAAGCTAGCGGGCAAGCAGCGCCGCCTCTACGAAGCCGAGCAAGATCGTGGGTGGGATGGTGCCGAATTAACGCAAGCGCAATTCCAGCAGATGATAACGCATCTGCAACGGCATTACCCTCAATGGATGCCCAAACGCTGAGTTCGCACGCAAACACGGTACGAGAATCAACCACGAAGCACGCAAAGCACACGCAGGGTTTCGTACACATGCCCTCGCGCTCTGTGTGCCTTTGTGGTTACAGTCACGGCTTATCTCGCGCAGTGGCCAGCTTGCTGCTTTCTGTGTTGTTTTTAGCAACGGGCAGCGTGCAAGCCCAATCAAGCGACCGCCTGACGCACGATGTGCCCGTTGAAGGTATTCTCAGGCCGGGTTTTGCGGATGCATGGCAATTCACAGCGCGGGATGGTGAGATGCTCTCGTTCCGGCTGGAAGCCATCGAGCCGCGCTTGGACCCCATCATAGAAATCCAGCGTGCAAACGGTGATGTGCTGGCACGCAACGACGATTACAACTATCCCGAAAGCCGCGACAGCCTGATAGAAGCCTACACGTTCCCGGCGACAGGCATCTTCAGGGTCAGCGTCAGCGGCTATGCAGGCACAGGCGGCGCGTATCGCCTGACCATGACGCCCGGTTACAGCCAGATCAGCTATCAGACTGATTTTAGTACTGGCGTGGATTGGCAGACGCCCGAAACCACTGCCGGCGTCACAGCCAGCGATCAGGCGATGCAGGTAGCGGTTGAAGGCGTCGATGTGCATGTGCCTATTTTCGCATCCAACGCGGCAGCCACACGAGATGGCTATTACAAGGTCAATTTACGGGCGATTAATGCGCGTCCTAGTTGGCGTGTGGGCATGATCCTGCGCTATCACGAAGCGCTCGATACCTACTACAGCGTGCAAATTAACGAAAGCGGTAACTGGCGCTTTATCCGCGTGTCTGGCACAGATACGACTGTGCTGCGCGATTGGCGCACGCACCCGGCCATCGTCCCCGGCATCACCGAATTTTCGTTGGGTGTGCTGGCTTTAGGCGTTGGCTTTGACCTGTTCTATAACGGGCAGTACATCGGCAGCCTGACAGACGACACGCACAACCGCGCTGGGCTGCACGGCGTCAGCGTCACATCGGCTAACGCAATCGGCAGCCAGATCAGCGCCACATTTGACGATTTCATCATCACGCAACCGCAGCAGGTCAACGGCGCGCCGATTTTCCCGGCACGCATCAGCGCTACGGGCGCTGGTGGCGTCACCGTGCGCGAATTGCAACGGCGGCAGGTTATTCCGATGGGTGGCGAGATGGCGCTAACGCTCAATTCAAGCTCGGCGCGTCTGGGCGCGGCGGGTGTGCTGCGCTTCCCGATTACGGGCGGTACGCTGTACGGCAACCTTGTGCTAGGTGGCACAGTTACGTGGGATAACGACGGCAGCGGCGCAAATGGCTGTGGGCTGGCGCTGCGTAGCCCGGATGCAGGCGCGACCTATGACCTGGCTTATGTGGATAGTGACGGTGGCTACGGGTTGGCGCACTACGCCGGTGATGCTGCGGGTTTCACTGATGGCATCTATGGCCATAGCCATGACATCGGTACTGGTCCCTATCATCTGGTGGTGGTTGCTGCGGGCCAGATGCTTCACTATTTCATCGAAGGGCATTATGTGGGTGAACTGGCAACCAGCGCACTCAACGGCGAAATTGGTCAGACCGTCATCAACTTCGACCCACTGAATACCCAATGCCGCTTTGAAAACATCTGGTTATGGCAATGGTAGACCGGACCTGGGCCGCGTTCGCGTGATTTGCAAACTCAACCTATACTAGTCACAGATGAGTCAGCAACAGCAAAGGCCTTATCATGCGCCCACTTGAGTGCGCAATCCTACGGACGCTGCTTTATGCGGATGTCTTTTGTTACGCAATGAGCGTCGAAGAAATTCACTTCTATCTGCTGCATGATAGCCCGGTGGCCCTGACGCAGATCAAGCAAACCATAGCCAACTCTACAGCTTTGCAAAGCCTGTTGTGCATCGAGCGCGATTACATCACGCTGCGCGGCCAGGATGCGAGCATTCAGCGGCGGCGTGAGCGCGAAACGACAGCACAAGCCATGTGGCCCCACGCTGAGCGTTATGGCCGCTGGCTAGCACAAATTCCGTTTGTGCGCATGGTCGCATTGACAGGTGCGCTGGCCATGCACAACCCCGCTGGCGATGATGACGACTACGATTACTTTCTGATCACGAAGCCGGGGCGCGTCTGGTTGGCGCGTGCTTTTGCTGTGTTGTTGGTCCGGGTTGTGCGTCTACGTGGCCACGAGATCTGCCCGAACTACGTGCTAGCCAGCGATCATCTGGCGCAAGATCGGCAAGATGTTTACATGGCACACGAAATGGTGCAAATGTACCCCCTGTATGGAGATAAGCTACATGCGCAGATGCGCGAACAAAACGCCTGGACGCAGGATTATCTGCCCAATGCTATCAACAAGGCCCATGCAATCCGTCAACAAGAGGGCTGGCTGAAACGCCTGGGCGAATGGGTGCTAGGGGGTGCGGTGGGCAATCGGCTGGAAGGCTGGGAAAAGCGCCGCAAACAGCGCAAATTTGCGCGTCAGGTGCAGCCCCCAGGCTCACAAGCCGACGCGACCCTGGATGATAGCCGGGTCAAAGGCCACTTCGTCGATCACGGCCAACCGATTTTGAACGCCTACGCACAGCGCTTGCGGGCCTATGGGCTGGATGATGTCGCGTTACCCGCCGCAGGCGATTAGCTCAGACGGGCAATACAATTCGGTCCGTGACCACCAGGACCGCGATGCCGAGGATCAGCACCACAAAGAAGATCATCACGGAAATCAGCGCACGTTCTCCAGCGCTCATACCCAAGAAGCGCTGATCGCCGCTTTCTATGCGCGGCGCTTCGTCGGAGAAGAAATCATCTGTGTTGACGGCGATGCGCCCAGCGTCGTTGTCGTCATCGTCTGCGAAGCTGCTGCGTAAATCGTCATAATCGGTCATGATGTATTTTTCCTGTGTTTTGCCGGTGGATAAATGAAAGATAAAGTAAACCTATTCGAATGATGTATAGGATACCCCGTAGGAACGCCATTCTTGGTGTCTGGGGCGGTGCAGACGCATTGTAGGCTTATTGACGCGCTGTATTGTACTGGGTCGCTGAGCTATTCACGGCGCTCTGCCTGGCGCACAGCCAACGCTACCAACCCATCCGCGATGAGGGCCTGCACTAGCGCGAAAAGCAGCAGCGCCACACCAAAATACACGCCATACGGCACACGCGCCCATAGCTCGCCTGCTTCGTCCAGGTGCATCAGCAGCACGCCACCATCAGCAAAGGCCGCACTGCTCACGACCAGCAACCAGGCAACCGCATCGCCCACGATGAATTCACCCGCCAGCATTCGTGTGATGGCCCACAGCAGAAAAGCGCCAACCGCCAACCGCGCCAGCAGATACAAGACCTGTAGCAGCGCCGAAAATGTGCGATTGCGAATCGTGGCCGAGATCAGCAGGCCGAGCGCGGCCTCTACGCCCACCGTCGTCAATGGCAACAAGAACGACGCCGTAATCATCGTCGCCAGCAGAATTACACCCAGCGCGAGCGATGTCTCCGGTGTGATGTTGGCGGTGAGAATATCCAGGTATGCGCCGCGATGCGAGGTCAACTGATACATGACGACGCCCACCAGCAGCAAGCGCGTAGCGATAACCAGCAGCAAGCCGCTACGCACCCGATAGAACACCGCCACCCAGCGCGTGCGCAAGGCCAGCGTCGCGCCCTGTGGCGTCGCCCGCAGGTTATCCCAGGTTTGGCGGCGGCGCTCATCGCTGATGGCTTCCACACCCAGCGAAAAGGCAGCTATCACGGTGAGCGCCTGTACGAACAGCGTCGGGAATAGCAAGATGCGCCAGATGGCGTCTGCGGGGTTGATGCCGGGGTCATCCTGTAGGCCGTTCGTCGCCCACAGGTAGCCAAGCAGGGCCAGCACAGCCAGGCTCATCACGCCGCCGACGATGCGCAAGGCGATGCCCTGCACGCTGACGGTGGGCTGCTGGCGGTTCAGTTCATAGCGCAGGACGGGGTGCTTGCGTTCCGCCCAGGTGGGCAAGGGGCCAATGATGCGTCGGATCATGCGTTGTCGTCTCGCTCTCACTGTGGATTATCCGCCCACGATGTCGCCAATCATGCTTTCGAGCGCGTCCAGCGCGGCTTGCCAGACATCTGCGGGGATACTTACAGACTGATTATACCCGATGTAATGGATGGTCACATCTGGTACGGCCCCGCCAAGCTGTTGCATCAGCGCCGCCGCATACGCCCCCACCTGCAAATGATAGCGTCGGGCGTGCTGTGCTGCGGCCTCTGTGATGTGCTGTTCGCTTGTATCAATATAGCCCGTTTTGTAATCCACGATGCACCAGCGGCCCGACTCATCCTGAAAGACAGTATCAATCACGCCATGCAAAATGCGCTTCTCGGTGCGATACACAAACGGCATCTCGGTATACACGGGCAGATTCTTATCACGTGCCGTACTGATGCGATTGTAGAGCAGGCTGCCCTGAAAACGCTTAAGTAACCCTAACGCCTGCTGTACGACTTCGTTCTGGTCGGCCTGCTGTGTGATGTTATGCGCCCAGGCATAGCCCTGTAGCACGTCGCGGATGTTATCTACGGTATGCGGCAGTTGCCAGTAACGCAGCGCCTCGTGCACCACTTCACCGACCAGGCGGCTTGTGATGCGTGGGTTGCGCGTTTGGTCGATGGGTCGCACACGTGTCGGCGCATTGTTGAGCACGGCCTGCTGTAATGCCACCCCCGGACCCTGCTTTTCGTAGCGCCGGCGGCCAAGCTCTGCCAGTTGGGTTGCGGTCAGGTGGCCGATTTGCTCTGAAGCAGCTTGCAGAACGGGTGCTAGCAGGGGTGGCTCATAGGGTGCATGGTCGCCTGTGCTGCTGAAATCGGGCGGCTTTTCGCTGGTTTGCAGGCTTTGCGGCAGCGCCGGATCATATTTCGGTAGGCTGATGCGGATACGCGCCTGCTCTGCGTAGTGATCTAGCAGGGTATCGCCGTCAATATCGCGGACTTCTAGCGCATCAAGCACCTGATCCAGCCAGCCTTTTGACGCCCACAAGCCGTTTTTATCGGCTTTTGCGCCACCACACAGCAGCAGATAATCACGGGCACGGGTTGCTGCGACGTAGAGCAGCCGCTTGCTTTCGGCGGCCTCGCGCTGTGCACGTAAATCCGCCAGCAGCGTGTACATGAAGGGTTTCACGATCTCGCCGGATGCTTCGTCATACAGTTTGCAAGCCATACCGAAGCCTTCGTCGTGTAGAAACGCCGCCGATTCGTTATTCTTGCGCTCCCAGGACGCATCAGCCAGCACCACCATCGGGAATTCCAGGCCCTTGCTGGCGTGTACCGTCATTAGCTTGATCGCACCTTCGGCCTCTAGCAGCGCTTCGCCTTCGCGGACTTCACGCTCGCTCAGGTCGTCAATGTAGGCTGAGAAGGCGCTGAGGGTAATGCGTCCGCTGGTGTCGGCAATATCAATCAGCTTTTCGAGGTTGCGCCGCCGACGATCCCCACCTGATAAACCTGTGAGAATCGCCGGATAGCCCGTGTATGCATAGACCTGCCGCAGCAATTCCGCGATGGTGACGCGGCCTGCGATGCGCTGCAATTGCTGCAACGTCTGATAGGCGAATTGCACACGCCCCAGATCATCCGCGCCGACCCGTTCGGCTAACATCTCGTGCTGATTTTCTGCCAGCGCATCCCATAGCGGCCGGGGGTCGCGGTCCTCATCGGATGCCTTGAGCAAGCGCAACGCCAGCAATAGATCGTCGCTGAAGCCGAACATGGGTGAGCGCAGCGCCGCCGCCAGCGATAAATTATCAGTTGGGTTGTGCAGCGCACGCAGCAGGTTCAGCACATCCCACACTTCTTGCCGATCATAATAGCCCCGTCCGGCGATGGTCACGAAGGGCAGATCAAGCGCTTTGAACACGGCTTCGTAAGCGGGTATGCGCGTGCTAGCGCGGAACAGCACCGCTGCATCGTTGTAGCTGAAGGCCCGATAGCAGCCCTGTTTTTTATCGTGGACCTGTGCGCCCTGCTGATACATGCGCTGTAAGCGCTCTGCGATTTCGGCGGCTTCCCACTGGCGGCGCTCATCGGCGTTGATCGTGGCTGCTTTACCGTCGCGCATCACGCCCGTTTTGCTGTTTTCATCCAGTAGCATGACCTCAATGTGGGCTGTCTCCGGCAACAGGTCGGGTGTGTCGTCGCGCAGGGCGTCCATTTCGTCTGCTGCATCTAGCGTCACCTGATAGGCCGCAACCGGGCTGGCTTCATCCCGCGTCAGGATGTGCCCGAACAGGGCGTTGAAGGCGTTAATCAGGCCAGGATGTGAGCGAAACGACGTGGCCAGTGGCACCGCAACCCCGGCACGGCTCGTAATCTCACGCCGCACGTCCCCGAACACGCTGACATCCGCGCCACGAAAGCCGTAAATGCTCTGCTTGGGGTCGCCGACGACGAAAAGCGTGCCCTGCATCTTATCCTGGGACGCCCGCGCAGGTTGCGTATGCAAACCCGAAAGCGCCTTGATAATCTGCCATTGGCGGGCGTTCGTATCCTGAAATTCATCCACCAGCAAATGCCGGAATTCGTTCCTGGCATAGCGGGACGCGACATCAGCGTTTGTCGCCAGCAGATGCGCGGTATGGCCTTCTAAATCGTCAAAATCCAGCAGGCTATCATCGTGCTTGGCCTGCTGGTAGGCGTATTGCACGCGCTCAATCAGCTTGTGCCAGCGCGGGAGTATCTCGGCAGCACGCAACTCGGCACCTGGGTCACGCTCTGATGCCTTGAGGACATCACGGCAGGTATCACGAATGGCACGTAAGGCGGCCTTGCTAGCGCCTAGCTCATCTTTATCGCCCCAATTTTTCGCAGAGCCGACGTTTAGCTTAATCGTAGCGCTGAGGTGCTGCATCGCATCAAGTGCGCGTTGGGTGTCGTCGGTTTGTAGCAGGTCGTCCTGCACATCATGCACGGCTTGCCACATCGCATACAGTTTGTCGCCTTGCGGCCAGCCAGCCAGGGGTTGCCAGTGCAGCGCATCCTGAAAGGCGTCGTCTTGGGCCAAACGCTGAAGCGCTGCCCTGATCTGCTCCTGATAGCGTGCTTCCCATGCGGCATAGAGGTCGTCGGGTAATTGCGGCAACGCAGCGCCGATCATGCCTGCATCGGTCAGCACAGCGCGAACGTCTCGCTCGTTATACACCTGAAACAGCAGCAGCAAATCATGCGGATCATCGGCGCTCAGGGCTTGCAGCACGTCATCCACGCAAGCATCCAGCAGCAACGCGGCCTCAACCGCATCCAGCACAGTAAAGGCCGGGTCCAGAGCCGCTTGTGCCGCGTTCGCACGCAAAATATCGCTGCACAGGCTGTGAATGGTGCTGATGCGGGCACTATCCATCTGCGCCAACAGATACGACCA
>DAOTTW010000184.1:0-8179 GCA_034437615.1 Anaerolineae bacterium
CAGCAGTAGGGCAAGCATCAGGCTTTTGACCTTTGCCCCCTGTGGGTTGTCTGCTAATTTACCTGCCTATGAGCGAGATATTGACCTTACAAGCTGCGCTGCAACGGCGTCAGCACTACCGTGCTAGCAAGCAAACGCTGGTTTTCACCAATGGCGTCTTTGATTTGCTGCACGTCGGCCACCTGGATTACCTGGAAAAGGCACGGGCGCTCGGTGATGCGCTCTTCGTGGGGCTGAATAGCGATGCCAGCACACGACGCCTGAAGGGACCGACGCGCCCCATCGTCCCACAGGCAGAGCGTGCACGCCTGCTGGCGGCTCTGCGGCCTGTTACAGCCGTCATCGTGTTTGCAGACGACACGGCCATTCACCTACTGGAGCAACTGCAACCCGATATTTATGTGAAGGGCGGTGACTATGCCCACAAAACGCTGCCAGAGCGTGCGAGCGTCGAGCGTTACGCTGGCCGCGTTCACCTGATTGATTATCTGCCACACCACAGCAGCACGGGCTTAATCGCCAAAATTCAGGCGTTGCCACATGAAAGCTAGCTAGCGGTTGACGACGCACCGTAACTACTCAGGTACGTGTCCCATTCTCAGTCGCCAGACGTTAAAACGTCCGGCTCCGGTAAGGACAAGCCTGCTCAAGCAGGCTGTATGCACCGTGCAATAGCCCCCTTCAGGGGGGTTGGCCCTGCGGCAGCCGCTGGCTTTAGCCAGTGGCGACACACACAGACTGGCCTGAGCAGTCACCCAAACCCAAAGAAACCCAATAGGGCTACCCAAGATTTAATAGAGCCAGGAAAGTTTATTAACAGGCCGGCGATATGCTCATGGCTATTGCACAGTGGCGCAAATACGACGACAATTTACGAATATGCAAGGGCGCATCCGGGCGGCGGTGCCGCATCATCTATCGCTTAACCGTCATGTCCCCACAGCCTGCCACTGACTTTAAGCAAAGTATACGTAGGAGTATCAGAATATGCAGAAGGTTCGTCTGATTACACTCGTACTCGTTATGAGCTTCTTCGTGTCGGTTACGAACGTTTTCGCCCAGAACGAGGGCACCATTGTTGATGTCGCATCCGGTGACGCAAATTTCTCCACGTTGGTCGATCTGATTACCGCTGCTGACCTGGCCGAAACGCTGAGCAGCGCAGGCCCCTTTACCGTGTTCGCCCCGACGAACGACGCCCTCGCTCAACTGCCTGGGTTCGCTGTGGATTACCTGCTGGCAAACCCGGACATGCTGGCAAACGTCCTGCTGTACCACGTGCTGCCTGCCGAAGTGCTGGCGGCTGACGTGACCAGCGGCACAGCGGCAACGGCGCTGGAGGGCCAGAGCATCAGCATCAGCGTTGATAGCACGGGCGTGACGGTTGACGGCGCAATCGTAACCGCCACCGACATAGCAGCCAGCAACGGCGTGATCCACGCGATTGACCGCGTGCTGATGCCTGACCTGACGCTGCCAGAAGTAGACGTACTGAGCGTCAGCGGCCCCATCGTCACCGCTGGTAGCTCCACCGTTGGCCCGTTGACGGAACGCATGGCCAACCGCTGGGAAGAAGCTGGCGCAATCGACGTGCCAACCGTTGACGTGATCGGCACTGGTGGGGGCTTCGACCGCTTCTGCGTGGCCGGTGAAACGGACATCAGCAACGCCAGCCGCCCGATCCGACCAGACGAAGTCGAAAGCTGCGCGAATTTCGAGCGGCTGACGCGGGTACGGATGCCCTGGCTGTCGTCGTCAGCAGCGAAAACGACTTCGTTACAGAGATAAGCACAGAGGAACTGGTCCAACTTTTCAGCACCGCCGAAACCTGGAGCGATGTGCGCTCCGAATGGCCAGATGAACCCATCCAACGCTTCATCCCCGGTACGGATAGCGGCACATTCGATTTCTTCGTAGAAGCGGTCTTCGATGACGCCATCACGCCGATCCTCAGCGCCAGTAACCTGCAACTGAGCGAGGACGACAACGTGCTAGAAGCCGGTGTCGCCAGCAGCCGCTTCGCCATCGCCTTCTTCGGCTATGCCTACTACGTGAATAATCAGGACGAGCTGACCATCCTGACCATTGAGGGCATACCACCAAACGCCAACACCGCCGAAGACGGCAGCTACCCACTAGCACGCCCGCTGTTCATCTACAGCGACCCCGAAATCGTCCGCGCCAAGCCGCAGGTCGCCGCGTTCATCAACTTCTACCTGACAAACGTGAACGAGGAGGTTTTGGCGGTGGGCTACTTCCCCGCCTCTGACCGCGCCCTGAACCTGGCCCGCCTCAACCTGCTGGCGGCCCAAGCTGGCTTCGGCGGCGATGATTAGCTAGGCCGTTTGCGGGCACCCGTCAGGGTGTCCGTCGTCGTCCATTGCAGCCATCTACGTTTTCCTGTGCTGCCGGCCATGTCATGTGCTGCGTGCTACAATGCGCCCTAGCGCGTTGTAGCGCGTCTGCGCCTCCATACGGAAGGGCAGCGGGAAAACCTCACTCCACGTCAACACAAATTCGTATTCACCCAACGCCGCCACAAAATCATTCTGTGCCTCGTAAATCTGTGCTCGCAGGTAGCGCCTGCTGACTGTATCAGCCGCACCAAGCGCCCGATTGACCGCATTCAGCGCGTCGCCATAGTTGCCCAGGTTAAAATGCGCCCGTGCCAGATATTCGTTCGCAATGGGGCGCGTCTCCGTAGATAAGCCCCCGGACAAGCTGTTGTTGAGCAAGCCAAGCGCACGGCGATACACCGCCTCCTGACCTGCCTCAGCTTGATCCAGCAAAATACGTGCCTGCAATAGCGTCAACTCAGCCTCGTCAATGGCGTTGCTGCCCTGCAAACGCTCTGTATCTGTGCGGGCAATGGCGTAATCCCCTGCTGCATAGGCTGCGTTCATGCGCCGCACGCGGATGTCAGCACGCCCGCCACTGATCGCCAACGCCTGCGATAGATCGTCTTGGGCCAGTTCATAGCGCCGCTGGTTCACATAGACATCCGCACGCGCCAGCAGCGCATCCAGGTAGGCCGGGTCGGTTGGGCTGCCTGCTGCCAGCGCTAGCGTGTATTCGCGCAGCGCCTCGTTGGGTTTGTCTTCGCGTCGGCGTGCATCACCCAGCAACCGCCGCGCCGTCACGCTGTCCGGGTGATAGAACAGGTACGCCTCCGAGTAAATCACGCCCAGGCCAGGCTTGTCCTGTGCCAGCACCGTTTCCACGCGCAGGCGATGCGCGGGCCGTTCATGCGGGTTGATAAACAGCAACTCGTTGAGTTCTTGCAGCGCCGCGTCGTAACGTGCTTGCTCGAAGTAAATTTCAGCGCGGGCCATGCGCAGGCGTGTATCCACAAAGATCGTTGATGTGAAGCCGCTGGTTTGCGCTTCAAATAACACCGTGAGCGCCTGTGTGTAATCCCCGGCGATGCGATAGCGCTCTGCCAGCAACAAATGCGCGTCCACAAAGCGGCTGTCCGCTTGCAGCGCATTGCGCAGCCGCGTTTCTGCCGTCTGCAAGAATTCGTTGGCATCCGCGCTGCGCGTGCCCTGCTGTTCTATCAGGCGTCGTGCTTGGTACAAGTCCACACGCGCATAAGCCGTCTCAATCACAGGCCGCTGCTGCTGCTCTACACCACGATCTAACCAGGCTTGCTCGCCGTTCTGCACCGTCTGACGCGCTGTAGCCGGGTCGTCACGTTGCAGGTATAGCAGCGTCAGATAGTAATAGGGGATGAAGTCGCCGCGTGCACCCGTCGTTCGTCGTGCATCTTCCAGCAACGCTTCCGCACGGTCCAGCGCTTCTGTGCCACCCGTCTGCATCAGTTCCAGCGCTTGTTGCACGCCCATATCACCACCAAAGCGGCTCAGCAGGTAAATCGGCGTTTGTGATGGCGTGATGTTGGGGTCGTCGCTGCCGGGTGTGAGCGTGGGTAGCGGCGATGGGCTGGGCGTATAGGTGAGTTGTGGGCGCGGTGAGGGCGTCGGCGTGATACCGGGCGTTGAGGTCGGTGTGGCGGTCGGTGTCGGCGAGACGGTCCACGTCGGCGCGAAGATCGCACGCTGCACATCCGGGTTATTCAGCAGCACGCCACCACCCAGGCCAATCAGACCACCGAAGACCACCAGCGCGGCAATAGCCTGCTGCAAGCGCAGCGTGATGATGCGGCGTTCACCATAGCGGGCGCGTTGCTTGCGCTCCCACTGCACATTGAGCGCATCCCGCTTCAGCACTTCGATGTAAGTGTGTGCGCGGCGGTCTGCTTCATCCTTAATGGCCTGCAACTGCCGAAAGTCCGGCGTCGGAATCCCGTTCAGGCCATCCGGCGGCGGCGGCAGCTTAGAGAACGCCGCGTAAATATCAACAGTCGGCGTCACGCGCTCCGGTGCTTCGATCAGCGCTTGCAGGCTCTCGATTTCTTCCGCTGTCGCATCCTCTAACGAGACATCCGCAAAGGCCGGACGCTGTTCGTCTGTTGTTTCCTCGGCTTCGGCGGCATCGACACCTGCCGTAAATTCGTCGGCTGCTGCCAGCGTCTCAGCAAATGGCGATGTTTGCGGTAAGAACGCTTCATCGGCTTCTGTGTTTGCATCTGCTGTTATAGATTGTGCCTGTGACGCAGCCCAAATTTCAGCCGTATCAAGGCGGCTGGGCTGTCGCTGCTTGCTGTCGTCGCTATCTGGTTGCGTTTCTGCTGCCTGCTCCGACTGCGCTTTTGGGGCTGCGTCTGCCGGTACGTTTTCAGTTGTCACGTCTTGCATGGGCGGCATGTTGCTGCGCAGCAATTCATCGACATCCAGCCCCATTTTCCTGGCGGCGGCTAGCCCCTGCTTATGCTGCGGATTGATCGTCAGCAGGCGCTGTAAGGCGCTGCGCTGTTCCGTCTTATCGCGTGCAACGGTGGCCAGGCCAAACCAGGCGGCTTCGTTTTCCGGTTGCCGCTTGAGCACCTGCAAGAAGGCACGGCGGGCTAAATCCTTGTCGCCATTGCGGGCGGCTTTCAGCGCCCCTTGCAGCAATTTTTGCAATTGTTGCTCTGCCACGTATGCATCCCCTTGTTATCTGTCTGCCTGTGTATTGTAGCCGAGAGTGACGCTTCTAACCAAAACAATCCTTGCCAGCACACGTCGGCGCAAATACTGCGGCAGTTTGCGCACGCGCCTCGGCGCGTCCCTACAAACGATACCCTGTAGGGACGCCATTCATGGCGTCCGCCAAAAATCAACCGAAAGTGCGCCATTCATGGCGTCCGCCAAAAATCAACCGAGATAAATACGCCACCCCTTGCTACAATGCAACATGATACGGCACATTCCCCAAATAACGGCTTATCACTATGACGGCAAACAAACCCCGCATCAGCATCGTTTTGCCCACCTACAACGGTGAACGCTATCTCGCACAGGCCATCCAGAGCGTCATCGCACAGACCTGCACAGACTGGGAATTGCTGATCGTGGATGACGGTTCGACGGATGCCACGCCACAAATCATCGCGGCATATGCCAGGCATGATCCACGCCTTCGGCCTGTGCGCCATCCACAAAACAAAAATCTGCCAAGCGCCCTCAATACGGGCTTTGAGCAGGCACATGGGACCTATCACACCTGGCTATCTGATGATAATTACCTGCGCCCACACGCCTTACAAACGCTCGCGGATTATCTGGATGCGCACCCTGAAATCGGGCTGGTTTATTCCCATTACACCAAGCTATATAGCCCCGATGAAGTCTATCAGCTTGAGAAGCGCCTGCCTGCTGCGTACTTGCCCCTGAAAAACGTCATTCTGCCCTCGTTTTTGCATCGCGCTGAGCTATTTACACAGGCGGGCGGCTATCGCGCTGATTTTTTCCTGGCTGAAGATTATGATTTCTTCCTGCGAGCGCGTGAGTATGCCGATTTTGCGCTGCTGGACGCGGATTTGCAGGTATACCGCTTTCATGCTGCCATGCTGACGCATACGGCGGCGCGTCACAAAATAGATGATGCCGTTCAGCGTGCCTTGCTGGATAGCCTACATTACAACTGGACACAACAATATGACACACGCGCCAAGCTCTACTGGCATCTGGCGCGGCTGGCCCAACGACATCAGCAATATGGTGCCTGGTTACGCTATGGTGCCCACAGTTTGCGCTACAGTCCGGCTTTCGGGCTGCGGCGTGGGGCTGTGTTGGCGCTGCAAGCGCTGATGCCGGATGCATTATGGGCTAAGCTAAGTACACGCTACCGTCGCATCCGGGGCATCTGATGGGCATCGTTCGTAGCGACACGGCTTGCCGCGTCCGCCAACCTGATTGCATCACTTCAGATCGTACAAATAGAAAAAATAGAAAAATAGAAAAATAGAAAAATAGAAAAAAGTGAACCCTACATGGCTGAAGCAAACCAAACGCAAGATACACCACAATTCCCGCAGAAGCCCGGTTTTCGCGCCGTTGACCTATCTATACCCGTCGATCAGCTACCGCGCTGGATTGTGCTGCTCAGTGTCGTATTGCTCATCGTGCCGTTGCTGCCTTACGCGCTGTTATATAGCGTGGGTGACCTGCTGAGCGCCTTCGACAACATCGTACCGATGCTCTTGGGCTTTATCGCGCTCATCATCGCACATGAAGCCGTGCACGCTATTGGCTGGAAATATGCTAGCGGCCTGCCCTGGTCAAACTTTACCTTCGGCATTATCTGGAAGGCGCTGGCCCCCTATTGCCACGCGACAGCCCCTATGCAGGTGCAGCCTTATCGCATTGGCGCAGCAGCCCCCGGCGTCGTGACGGGTCTGCTGCCCTGGCTGCTTGCGCTGATAATGCGCGACCCCACGCTCATGATTGTCAGCGCCGTGATGATTTCTGCTGCGGTGGGCGATATTTACGTGCTGACCACCCTGCATGACCTGCCCGGCGACGCCGAAGTGTTGGATCATCCGAGCCATGCCGGATGTGTGGTGTATCTACCCCATGCAAGCGATACAGACATAGCGCCTGCGTAAATGCCATCTGTGCAGGGTATACAGCCTGCGCTAAAATTGCGCCGTTTATCACAAGCGCTCAAACAACACCTATTGCAAACCATCAGACATCACTACGGAGTATAGCGTCATGAGCCAATCCAAGCATCAGCGCCTTGTCCTGCCCGGACCCGTTGAGGTGCGCCCGGAAATTCTGCAAGCTCAGACGGAATGGATGATCGGCCATCGTTCCAGTGAATTCGCGGACCTGTTCGCACGCCTACAGGCCAAGCTGCGGCAGGCATTCTTCACAGAGTCCCGCGTTTATGTCACGGCCTCATCCGGCACGGGCCTATGGGAAGGCGCATCCCGTAATTGCATCCGCGACGATAAGAAAGTGCTGCATCTGGTCGGCGGTGCCTTCAGCGAACGTTGGGCGCAGATCAGCCAGAGCAACGGCAAGCAGGTCGATACGATTGAGGTGGCATGGGGTCAGGCACACACGCCGGAAATGGTGGCCGATGCGCTGAAGAAGGCCACATATGACGCCGTTTGCGTCGTGCACAACGAGACCAGCACCGGCGTCACCAACCCGGTTCAGGCCATCGGCCAGGTCGTGCGTGAGTACGACGACACGCTGTACCTGGTCGATAGCGTCAGTGGCTTTCTGGGTGCCGAATTGCGCGTTGACGAATGGGGCATTGATTTCGCGCTGACCAGCGGCCAGAAGGCGTTTGCGCTGCCGCCCGGCATCGCTTTCGGCGCGTGCAGTGACCGCGTGCTGGAGCGTGCCAAGCAAATCCCACATCGCGGCTACTACTTCGACTTCATCGAGCTAGAGAAGAAGCTGCTGAAGCACAACACGCCAGCAACCCCGCCCATCTCATTGATGTTCGCCGCCGATAAGCAACTGGACGACATCCTGAGCGCTGGCATCGAAAACCGCTGGGATAAGCATACGCAGATGCGTGCTATGACGCATGAATGGGCGCTCTCGCGTGATTTTGGCTTGTTTGCGCAGCAGGGCTACCGTTCGCCCACCGTGACCACCGTCGATAACCGCGAACGCGGCGTTGACGTGCCAGAGATGGCAAAATTCATGGCCACACGCGGCTATGCTATCGACAAGGGCTACGGCGACATCAAGGGTAAGACCTTCCGCATTGCGCACATGGGCGATATGCAGGCCGATGTGCTGGAAGATGTGCTCTCCGGCATAGACGCCTTCATCGG
>DAOTTW010000185.1:0-6674 GCA_034437615.1 Anaerolineae bacterium
CGGCTTACGCGGTCATCCGGCATCAAGACCCCAATCACACGTACATCGCGTGCGGTTGCGCCGATGCGTAGCGTGATCGTAGCACCAGGTTCCACGTCATAGCGTCCGGCCACCGTCGTGCTAATCAGCACGGTGTCTGGCTCCGCGATGAAATTCACCAGCGCGTCGAAGGGGTCGATGTCGCTTTCGCCCAGCACCGTCACCGTTTCCAAATATGAGCGAAACGGCGGCTCTGCAAACGGGTCCACACCCAGCAAGCGCATCGGCTGATTTTCAAAGTCGCGCACGCGCAGCGATTCGCTGACGATGGGCGCACTGGCTTCGATGTCTAATTCCAGGCGAATATCACGATAGAGCGCAGTCGGCAAGCCAGCAGGACCGCCCGTAATCTGATGGGTGGCGTTGCCCGTGATGCTAGACGCGGATAGCGCAAAGGCGCGGCTAGCCGAATTATTGGCCAGATCAATCGCGATGACGACGGCAACACCCAGCGCCACGCCGAGAATAAATAACAAGCTCTGAAACAAGCGTCTACTGATGTAGCGCAAGCCTAAACGCACAATCACAGGTTGCAGCATAACGGTAAAACCTCGTTTGATCTCACATGCAAGCAGCGGATATTGTGCGAAATTGTACAAGCGCTGTGTTTGTGCGGGATGAGACTGTCGTAAACCCGGCTCAAGAGGTGATGTTCAGGAATTATCATGACCCTGTGTGAACCCTATTGACATACCAAGCCGATTTATGCATAATCATGGGTGTCGGGCCGCTGTGTTTGGGTTACCGCCTTGTCTAAAGAACAACGTCCTCCCAGCACGTTCCCTTGCCCGACACCCATCAATAACAGAGTGTGCCTAACAACCTGATGAAGAAGTATTTGAAGAACGCCCTATCCAAAAACCAAACACCGCAGCGCCAGCCCATCCCCGGCACGAAGCAGGTGCCGAACTCAGCAGGCGGCTATAGCTGGCAGGTGGACGCATGGCAGCGCCTACGCCGCTTTCTGATCCTGGGTAGCGAAGGCGGCTCGTATTACAGCAGTCAGGGCAAGCTCACGCTGGATAACGCACAGAATTTGCTGCATTGCTTGCAGGTGAATGGCCTCAAGACGGTGCAGGAGATCGTCACGCTGTCCGATAGCGGACGTGCACCGAAGAACGACCCAGCGATTTTTGCGCTGGCTGTGGCGGCCAGTCACGGTGACGACGAAACGCGCCGCGCTGCGTTGTCGGCGCTGCCGCAGGTCTGCCGCACGGCAACGCACCTGTTCGGCTTCGCGGAATACGTCAAGGGGATGCGCGGTTGGGGGCGTGGGCTACGCCGTGCGATTGGCGGCTGGTACACGGGTAAGCCCGCACGCACACTGGCTTATCAACTGGTGAAGTATCGCCAGCGCAACGGCTGGACGCACATGGACACGCTGCGCCTAGCGCACCCGGTACCGCCCGATGAAACCTACAAGCAGCTTTTCCACTGGGCCACGCGCCGCGAACTCACGGAATGGGTCTATGACCCAGCAGAACCAGAGGACGAGGCGCAGGCGTTTGTGTGGGCCTTCGAGAAGGCACATCAGGCGAAAGAGGTCAGCACAATTCTGAAGTTAATCGAGCGCTTCGACCTGCCGCGTGAAGCCATCCCGACGGAATTCCTGAAGCAGCCGCAAATATGGGAAGCGCTGCTCGATCAGATGCCGATGACGGCCATGATCCGCAATTTGGGCACGATGAGCCGCGTCGGGTTGCTGACGGCCCTGAGCGATGCAGAGCACACCATTGCGGAGCGCCTGACGGACGCGGAGCGCCTGCACAAAGCACGCATCCACCCGATTGCGCTGCTGTCTGCGTTGCGTGTGTATGCCTATGGTCGCTCTTTGCGGGGTCGTGCGCCGCAGATGTGGGGCTATGGTCATGGCTACTATGACGACAGTGAACCAGAATGGCAGCCAACACAGCGCATCATGGATGCCCTGGATGCAGCGTTTGAACTGGCGTTTGAGGCCATCGAGCCGACCAACAAGCGCACCATGCTAGCGCTGGACGTCTCCGGCAGTATGGGCTGGGGGATGATCGCGGGTGTGCCCGGTCTGACGCCGCGTGAAGGCAGCGCAGCGATGGCGATGGTCACAGCGCGCCGCGAACCGCAGTATATGTTCACGGCCTTCTCGCATAAGATGCGCAAGATCGACATTTCGGCCAAGATGCGCCTTGATACAGTGATTAACACCATCGAGCAAATCCCGATGGGTGGCACGGATTGCGCGTTGCCGATGCAATACGCGCTGAAGCAGCGCATCCCGGTGGATACATTCACGATCTATACGGATAACGAGACATGGTATGGCGAGATGCACCCCATGCAGGCGTTACGCCAGTACCGCGATGCAATGGGCATCCCGGCACGCTTGATTGTCGTGGGCATGGTCGCGAATCGGTTCAGCATCGCGGACCCGGACGACGCCGGTATGATGGATGTCGTTGGCTTTGATAGCGCCGCACCGCAGGTCATGGCGGATTTTGCACGCGGCGAGTTGTAGCGGTAAAAATCCGGCTTGTCGCATGAAGGTGCCATCGGGTATCATTTTGAGTCGAGTCCCTCATAAGTCAGAAATCAGGAGCAGCACAAATGAAGAAACACAATCTTCCACAGCGTTTGGAAGCATTCAGGTTTTTACGTATTGAAGAAAGACATATCGTAAAACTGATTGTCAAATTAGAACAGGCTTATGAGGAAACAGCCAACGAAGCGGTCTACTCTGTATTGTGTAGTCTCCAAAGTATACTGGAAGAGGCTGAACATGATTTTTGGCATGAGGAGAATCATAAACGTCAACAAGAGCTTGAAGAAGCGTTCCGCAAACTTGGTGAACTTCCTCATACAGTTCGCACCTGGTATTTAGACTACCGGGAGGACGAGAATAATGTCGAATAGGAAATACACCCTAACACAAGATCAGTTAAGCGCATTGTTAATGCATTACATGCTTATGCAACAGCAACTCATCGAAGCACAGCGTGAGATCATCGAACTGCGAGAACGCATAGACGATATGACACCAGAGACACCCGCAGATGACGAAATCTGGCATATCAAGTCGGGCATGATGTCATCCGATGCGGCAGAATCGGATGATTTGGAGACCGTCGAAGAATTCCAGAAGTGGAATATCGAGTTTGCACGCAAACATATCAAGCCTTACGTCAACCCCAAAACATATGGCGAAGCACTTAACCAAATGACACGGGGTTTACCACAACGCGTCGCTTTGCTACGTTGCGAGGAAAAAGACGCCGAGCGCAAAGGCATCAAAAAAGAGGGCAATAAAAAAATTAGAGCGGTTTCTCCGCAACAGATGCGACTCATTCATTAAGCCTTGCGTTTTCACGAGCCTACGTTCCTGATAGAATTTTGTCAGGAACTTTCTATTTTTTGGGATACCGTGAGAACGTAGCACATGACACAGCATACACAGATATCTGACCCGCTACTCCAATGGCGGGGTGAATTCCCCATCCTCGAAAAAGTCAATTACCTGATTAACAACTCGCTGGGCGCAATGCCACGCGCCGTCTATGACAGCCTGAAGCACTTTGCGGATACGTGGGCTGAGCATGGCGTGTCGTCCTGGGGGCTGGAATGGTTTGAACTCAATCAACGGGTGGGCGACAAAATTGCGCCGTTGATGGGTGCGCCTGCGGGGAGCGTGCTGGTGCATCAAAACGCGGCCATCGCCAACAGCATCTTGTTCGGTGCGCTGGATTTCAGCGACACGCGGCGTAATAAGGTCGTCATCACGGATATGGATTTTCCGTCTGATGTCTACGTGCTGCGGCGTTGGCTGCCGGAGCATATGCAGGTACACACGGTCAAGACGCAGGACGGCATCAGCATCGACACCGACGAACTGCTGGACGCGATTGACGAACGCACACGCCTCGTCAGCATGTCGCATGTGCTGTTTCGCAGCGCCTACATCATGCCCGCAAAGGAGATTGTGGCGAAGGCGCACAGCGTCGGCGCGCAGGTCGTCTTCAACGGCTATCACAGCGTCGGCGTCATCCCGGTGGCTGTGAGCGAGATGCAGGTGGATTTTTACATCGGCGGCGTGCTGAAATGGCTGTGTGGTGGCCCCGGTGGTGTGTTCATGTACGTGCGCCCAGACCTGCTGACCACGCTCAGGCCGACAGTAACGGGCTGGTTTGCACACAAGCGCCCCTTCGCCTTTGAGGTGGACAATTTTGAGCTACGTGAGGACGCCTACAGGCTGATGAACGGCACACCCGGCGTCGCATCGCTGCACAGCATCCAGCCGGGCGTAGACATCGTAGCGCGGGTGGGTGTGGCCGCCATCCGCGAGAAGTCCATCCGGCAAACCTCACAGATCATCCGGCTAGCCGATCAGCACGGCTATGCTGTGGTGTCGCCGCGTGACGCCGAACAGCGGGCAGGCACCGTCACCGTTAACCCACCGAACGCCTACGAAGTCTCGCGTGAGTTGATCGCACGCGGCATCAAGGTCGATTATCGTAAGAACGCGGGGATTCGCATTGCGCCGCATTTTTATAACAGCGATGATGAAGTACAACAGGCCATCGACGGTATCGCCACCATCTTAAAAGACGGCAGTTGGCAGCAGCACACACAGGCACATGATTTTGTCACATAAATAATGCACAGTTCGCGCCATATTTTGTTATACTACGCGCCAGCCAAATAATAACCGCCGCAAAACGGCAATTTTAACGACAGCTTAGGCAGAATAAAGCGCGGATAACACGGATAACACGATGGAAAACCTGAACTTGGATTGGGTGCTTGTCGGTCTGGTTGCAGCGGTCGCTGTGATCGCGCTGATGCTGTTTGTTGCTTATGGGCCGCTCAGCCGCCGTAAGGGGCCATCGCCTGATGACATTCGGCTGCCCGATGAACTGCAAGCCCTGACGCAGACACGCGTTTCGCTGGTCGGCATCATACAGGACGGCTCACAGGCTACGGTGCGCGTGTTAGAAGGCCAATTTGCGATACCAGCGCCCGACCACCCGCAAACAGATCAGAATGGCCTGTTGAGCACAACCTGGGCCTCGCCTGTGTTGTGGCAATGGGGGCAAAACGCAGAGGGGCCATATAATCAGGTGCAGATGCAGGTGGCCTATGCGGAGGTCATGCGCGTGATGACAGAAGCGTTTGTTCAGGTGGGCTGGAAAGCCACAGACAAGCAAAGCCAGCACGCAGGCACAGAGCAGCAAACACGCATCGAATGGGTGCACCTGACGCGGGAGGCTGTGTAGACCTGTTGTATGTTCTGTAGGGGTACAATGCATTGCAACCAGGGCGCAGCGTGCTGCGCCCCCACATAGGATGCTATAAGTTCGTTTTCATTTCTCCATAAGAGCCGCGAACATTATTATTCAGACAGGGCCTTATGCAGCGCGGCGGCCATCGCCTCGGCGTTATCATAGGGGCCGTCGGCCTGTGTGATGCTGGCGCTCGTCAGGCGCAGGTGGTTTTCTTCCATCGCTTTTTGGGCGCGGTCGCGGTCCTTCAGCGGGTAAAAATACTCGCGGGATTGGCTGATGCGGCGCTCGATGCGCTCGCGGATGTCTTCGACGTTATCCGGCGAGGTGATGATGATGAAATTTTCCGGCCCCAGGTGCCCCACGAAGTCGTTTTCGTCGCCGTATTCGCGCACGGCGTTACGCACCATCAGCGTCACCGCCCGCAGCACGTCATCCGCCGCCACGAAGCCGTAACGCTCTCGGAATGAACTCAGGCTCTCAATTGAAAATTGCAACACGGCCCATGCGTCCTTGCGTTCCAGCAATTTGCCCAGCCGCTCATCGACCACATCACCCTCTGGCAGGTCCGTTACCGGGTTGACCGTCGCCGGACGCTGTGAGCGACTGATAGCATTGCGCACGCGCAGGCGCAATTCCTGAATATCGAAGGGCTTGGTGATATAATCCACCACCCCTAGCTGCAAGCCCTGCAACTTATCGACGCGGTCGCGCTTCTCGGTCAAGAATAGGATCGGCGTATCCTGGGTTTTGCGCTGTTGGCGTAAACGGCGGCACAACTCGAAGCCGTCTATATCCGGCAGGCGGATGTCGAGCATAATCAGGTCAAGCGGATTGTCATCGGCCAGTTTCAGAGCTTCTTCCCCCCAGGCTGCCGATAGGACATCGTAGTTCTGTACACGGAAGTACGAACTGACCATCTCGGAGAGGTCCAGGTCATCTTCTACGATCAGGATTTGCGGCTTATCCACCATAATCAACGTGCCTTTGGCTGCTTGTGCTCTCGTGGTTGCGCTGTGCTGCATGGCCTTGCGGTCTGGTCGCGCTGGCGTCAGCGTCGTGCTTTCATATTTTTTGCTATGGCCTCGGCGGGCGGTTGGCTTCGCCGTCACTGATGGCGCTTCGGTTCACACGGAAAACGCACGCATCCGCGCCGGTTGCGCGGCAACTTACTTCACGGACGTAAAATTCATAGCCATTGGACGACCAGCGCAGGCATTCCTGAATAATGCCGATCATCGCATGACACACAGGTTTATCGGCACGGCGTCCCCAGGCCATCGGGCTGAACTCTGTCCGAAAATACAGGGCGTGTTCGTCGCCCGTCGTGCTGCTTTCCTGGTCGCTGAAGCGCGTAAACAGCGCCGCCAATCCACGCAACCC
>DAOTTW010000186.1:0-4852 GCA_034437615.1 Anaerolineae bacterium
TGTCCCTACGAACGATGCCCTGTAGGGACACCCTTCTGGGTGTCCGAGCGGCGTCAGCCGCATTGCCGATGTTGCAAGAATTTGACTTGTTTTTTAGCTGGAAAAGCCTTAAGGACGCACTTTGGTGCGTCCGGGGCCGAAGTGTGGTGCTACCCCATTTTGCTAAAAGGCGCTAAAATGACCCCAGCATCACACGCCCAAACACGCTGATAAGTGGTCATGTCAACCAGCAGCTTATACATCAACCGAGACATCATCCTGGCCGCCAAGCGGCAGCACATGGCAGAACGCCGCGAGACGACACCACTCGAAGCGGTGCGTGCGCTCGCAACGCAGCAACGCCGCCCGCGCTACATCTTCGGCACCACCCACGCTGAGAACCGTGTCGCCATCATCGGCCTGGTCACACGGACGCCGACGTATGACCCTGTTTCGACGGCGCTGCAATTCGTCAGTGCAGGTGCGGACGCCATCGCATTTTTCACGGACCATACGATTTACGATGATGACCTGAACGATATGCTGATGGTTGCGCGGGGTGTCTCGAAGACGCCTGTTGTTGCTATGAATTATCTGCTGGATAGCGAATACAGCGTCGTCAGCACCAGGGCCGCCGATGCGTCGGGGGTGGTGCTGTATGCCCCCATACTGGACGATACCACCATGCGCCGCGCTGTTTCGACGGCGCAACGCTGGAAGATGACCACACTCATACAGGGCACACAGACCGATGCGCTTGTCCGTTATGCGCAGCAACTCAGCCCGCACATCATCTGCCTGGGCGATCTATTGACGGAAGACCTGGAACAATCGCTGCGCATGTTAGCGGACATCCGCCCACAGTTGCCACACCATACGCAAATTCTGCCAATGAACATCCTGCATGACCTGGATACGGTGCAAATGGCGATACGGGCGGGCGTTGATGCGTTGTTCGTTGGTGAAAGCCTGCTAAAGACGCCCCAACATGCCCGAAAATTGCGCCAGATGACGCGGCGCGAGACGCAACACAACCCGTAATACAGCGCTTGCGTTATACGTTTGCTCAAATGCACACAAATTCAGGACGGACCAGCCTATGACATTCACCCGCACCGCGCACCCCCTACGCCTGCTGTTGTTCACGTGTTGCGCCTTGCTGCTGGCGGCCTGCAACATCGCCATCAACAGCGGTTCGCCGGATGTCACACCCGCGCCATCCCCCACCGCACCAGACATCCCCCTGACTGCGGCTTACAGCGGCGAAGATATATTTGATGGCACGCTGCGCTTCGATTATCCGCAGGGCTGGGTCGTGCGTGGTGGCCTGCGGCAAGCCAACGGTCTGATGCTGTTTAGCACGACATCACTGGCCGATACATTCGCAGAGCGTGAAAGGATTCCGTCAAGGCAGGTCGGCTTATTGGTGTTGGTGCTGCCAGAAGAAGTGCTGCAACGCCAGGGTGCGGGCAGCACGGGCGTCACAGCGGCACTGACCAGCTTTCTCGATAACCTGCAAGCAAGCGGGTCAGAAGTGGGCTTTGGTGAGATTGCCACAGTGCAGTATGCAGACGGGCAGACCATTGGCCGCACAGCAGCGGTGGGCGGTGATGTGGACGACGCGCTGCTGCTGGCCAAGCAAGACGGCGCGGCGTACATTCTGTTCTCGGCCTCCACTGCTTCGGGTGAATTGCCTTCTTTTGAGCCGATACTGCTGGCGATGCTAGGCTCTGCGGAATACAGCGTTGATGATGCGTCAGGTTAAGCAGGCTGAACTTGCTCTAGGCGCGACGCGATGCTGTGTTAAAATGCGGCGCATATTTCGCCCTTCCATATAGCTGAGTCTTGATGACTAGCCAGAATTTCATGAGAAGCGACCTATGCACGATCAACAACCTGCGATGCAACCCGTTGAGCACACCCGACCACAAGCACAGCCACGAACAACCGACGAAAAACGGCTGACGCTCACGGTGATTATCCCCTGTTATAACGAGGTCACGACCATCGAGGAGGTACTGCGGCGCGTCGAAGCGGTCGGGCTGGCGGATGAAATCATCATCGTTGACGATGGCTCTACCGATGGCTCTCGTGAGATACTCGAACGGCTGGAAAGCGAAGGCATCCACCCGAATTTACGCGTGCTCTATCATGAGAAAAACCAGGGCAAGGGCGCAGCGCTCGTCACAGCCTTTCAGCATGGCACCAGCGACATCTTTCTGATTCAAGACGCCGATTTTGAATACGACCCGCGTGATTACCCGATGCTGCTCAAGCCACTGCAAGAGGGCATCAGCCGCGTGGTGTACGGCTCGCGCTTTCTTGGTGGGCCGCGTAAGGCCATGTTCTTCTGGAATATGATCGCGAATCGCACGCTGACACTTTTTACGAACGTCCTGTATAACAGCATCCTCAGCGACATGGAAACCTGCTATAAGGTCTTTCGCTCCGATGTCGTGCGCGATATGAAAATCCACGCACGCGGCTTCGAGTTCGAGCCGGAATTTACCGCGAAGGTGCTCAAGCAAGGCATTCGCATCTACGAGGTGCCAATTTCGTACAATGGCCGCGAGTGGGACGAGGGCAAAAAGATCAAGTGGACGGATGCGCCGATTGCCCTGTGGACGCTGCTCAAGTACCGCTTTGTGGATTAATCGCGAGCAAAAGAGTAGCACCACATAAGAGCGTGATCGTGCTTCTTTTTGCAGCGGACGCCAGGGATGGCGTCCGAAGCTGGCGGACACGGCAAGCCGTGTCCCTGCGATCATGCGGGTTTGTTTTCGTCCATCGCTCAAGTCGCCAGACGTTAAAACATCCGGCGACGCAACACGGGGTAGGCACATTGAATTTGTCGGTGTGCTGGCCGCGTAGCGCCTGTATTAGCGGCTTGTCATAGGGGCTGCATGGCCCCACAAGCTGCGCAGGCCGCGATCCGCGCTCAGCCACAGCAACGCCAGCATCAGCAGCGCGGAAAGCAAGCACCACATGCAGGTCGCGCCAATCACGAATACCTCCAGATACGTCAGGTAAACCGAGAAGGCCACACCGAATAGGGCCATGCCGAATAAGGCCACATTCGCCGTCGGGCTTTGTGGCATACGGGCACGCCACAGCAACGTCAGCAACATGGCGATATACCCCGCCACGCCCAGCACACCAATCGGCAATACACCGAACAGATACGCATATTGGCTCTGTTGCACGGCGTTGCAATCCCCAACGAGGCCACACGCCGCTGGTGTATGCATGAGTTCGACATAAGCCAGATACGCCGCGACAACCAAACCCGCCAGCGCCAGCAGCGCTAAGTAAATCTGTGAGCGGTCTTGCCGTTGGAAGCGCAGCAAGGCAGCCATCACAATTGCGAATCCGGCTGTTAATGCGCTAACCAGGGCGACGACATCGGATTGGGCTTGTAGCAGCAAGGAGAACACGGCCAGCGCAGCCCCGAACAGAGCGATGTCACCGATTGCAGCAGTAGGTAGTCGTTTGCGGCGCTGGATGCCGATGGCTAGCACCGCCAGCACACTGGCCAACGAGCCAAACAACACCAGCAGGGCCGCACCATTGGCGATGGGGTCAGCAAGCAGGGTATCGAGCAGGTTGGGCGTTACGTCGTCGGTATCAACGGCACCCGTGTTTTCGGGGGCGGCATCCTGATCGCTGGCGTCGCTATTGGCCGCACTATCGGCTTGTGTGGCCTGTGATGCGTCGAATGCTTCGCGCAATGCGGGCACATTCGGCACGGGCAAGCCGCCACTGGCCAAGCCATCGCGGATGATGCCGGGTGCCTGCGTCGGGATGTCATAGCCACCGATGAGCAGCGCATCGCCAACCACCATCATCGGTACGCCGCGCTGATTCTGTGGAATGTTGTGCTGATCGTAGGCTTGGCTAGCCAGGTAGCTGCCGCCCTGCTCTGCCACGTTGACGTACAGCGTCACTAGTTGCTCGCCAAATTCATCTTGAACCGGCGGCCATGTATCGTCCAGCAGATCGTGGCAGTGTGGGCAGCTTGGCGAATAAAAGATTACAGCGTAAACCGTCGGCGTCTCTTGTGCCTGTGCGTGGCTGCTGACGGGCAGCAGCAGCAAGCTCAGCAGAAGTAAGGTCCAGTTTTTAGGCATAGCACACCCTCGCGGATTGCATAGTCAGATTAGCCACCATTATGCAAGCCATCTATGCCCGACAGCAGTGAGCAATGTCACATGTGGCCTATGGCGTGTGGCCTGAATCGCACAAAACGGACGCCAGTCCGTTTATTTATCAGATGCTAAGCGCATAGGTGAAGGTTTTGGGTGTATGCTCTCATCTGTAGGACACAAGCGGACCTGAGTCCGATTGCATATCGAAACGTCCAGGGCCATACACCCATACGGAGGAGCAAACGCATGGCACAGTATAAAGTCGATCCTTTTCACACAACCGTCGGTTTCGTCGCCACACACATGATGATTACGAAGGTGCGCGGCAAGTTTGATGAAGTAGACGCTGTGGTGAACTATAACCCCGATCAGCCCGAAAACAGCAGCGTCGAAGCTACAGTCAACGTCGCCAGCATCAACACAAACGCGAAGGACCGCGACAACCACCTGCGCAGTGGCGATTTCTTCGATGTCGAGACTTACCCGACGATCACATTCAAGAGCAAGCGCGTAGAAATGTCCGGCGACAACAGCGCCAAGCTCATCGGTGACCTGACGATCAAGGGTGTGACACGTGAAGTCGAGCTAGATACGCAGTTTGTCGGCCAGAGCAAAAACCCGATGACAGGCGATACCACGATTGGCTTCACCGCTAGCACGAAGCTCAACCGCGAGGACTTCGGCCTGACCTGGAATGTGGCGCTGGAAACAGGCGGCTGGCTCGTGGG